>NZ_BAAGUS010000013.1:0-124077 GCF_054781275.1 Nocardioides ginkgobilobae
AACGGCCTCATCGAGCTCCACCGCCGCGTCGCCCGCGGCTTCCGCAACTACAACAACTACCGGCTACGCATGCTCCTCATCGGCGGAGGACTCGACACCCTCATCCCCACCTGAAGTACGAAGAGCCCCTTTGGGCCACTCCGGTCCAAAACCCTTCCGGCTTTGCGCAAACGAGCGCAACCTGTCATCTGTGCACCGGTCTGGGAGGGCCGAGCACGACCCGTCGGTCAGGGAGGGCCGGCGGAGGGGAGCAACTGAGGGAGGCCCGCGTGGACAACGACGCGTGCAGCAGCAACGACTCGACCGGCGACGGACACCGCGACGACGACCCGATGCGTGAGGGGCTCGTCGTCGAGCACATGACGCTCGTGTCCCACATCGTCCGCGAGACCATGACCCGCGTCCCGGCCCACGTGAGCCGCGACGACCTGCAGTCCGCCGGCCTGACCGCCCTGGTCAAGGCGGCCCGGGCCTACGAGCCCGACCGTGGGGTGCCGTTCACCCGGTACGCCGCCAGCCGCATCCGCGGCGCGATCCTCGACGAGCTGCGTCAGGTCGACTGGGCCTCGCGCTCGGTCCGCCGCCGCGGCCGCGACCTCGACGCCGCCCGCAGCGCCCTGGCAACAGCCTGGGCCGGGCACCGGAGAACCACGAGGTGGCCGCCGCGCTCGGCATCTCGGTCGCCGAGGTCGAGAACAACGACGGCGACGTCGCCCGGGCCAACGTCTTGTCGCTGCAGGGCTCGGAGGTCTCCTTCGAGGAGATGCTCGTGAGCACCGCCCCGGCACCGGCCGACCTGGTCGAGCACCGCGAGAAGCTGGAGTACCTCGTCGACGCGATCGCCGAGCTGCCAGAGCGGCTGCGGATCGTGGTGCAGGAGTACTTCCTCGCCGAGCGACCGATGGCCGAGATCGCCGAGACTCTCGGGGTCACCGAGTCCCGGGTCTCCCAGATCCGCGCCGAGGCGCTGGTCCTGCTGCGCGACGCCCTCAACAGTGCGCTCGACCCCAGCCTGGTCGCGCCGCACGCCCGACCCCACGGCTGCGCCGCCCAGCGCCGCAACGCCTACTTCGAGGCCGTGGCCGCCCGCCATGCCGCCGGTCGGGTCAGCGTCCGGATCCCCCAGGCCGGCACCGCCTAGGAGAACCGCACCTCTGCTCGGCGCCGCGTCGGCCCCGGACGGAACTGCTCGAGAAAACTCCTCAAGCAGCTCCGACCGGGGCCGATGTGCTTCGTCGAGGCCCATGGACGGGCCGACCGACTCACATCCAGGAAGGGATCCATCATGAGTCTTCGCATCAACCAGAACATCGACGCCGTCAACAGCTACCGCAACCTGTCGGTCACGCAGGGCCAGATGAGCAAGTCCCTGGAGAAGCTCTCCAGCGGCTTCCGCATCAACCGTGCCGCCGACGACGCCGCGGGCCTGGCGATCTCCGAGGGCCTGCGCTCGCAGATCGGTGGTCTCAAGGTCGCGGTCCGCAACACCCAGGACGGTGTTTCGGTCGTGCAGACCGCTGAGGGTGCGCTCACCGAGACGCACTCGATCCTCCAGCGCATGCGCGACCTGGCCGTGCAGTCGGCCAACGACTCCAACGACACCAACTCCCGGAGTGCGATCAACGCGGAGGCAACTGCGCTGAAGGAGGAGCTGACCCGCATCGCGGACAAGACCACCTTCAACAACGTCAAGCTCCTCGACGGCTCGTTCACCGGCAAGGAGTTCCAGGTCGGCTACGCCGCCGGTGACACCATCACCGTGGACATCCAGGGTGGTCGCACGGCCGCTCAGAACCTCTTCACCGACAGCACGGTGTCGACAGCGAGCACCTTCACGTTCAACCAGGCGGCCGACACGACGGGGCCCGTCACCAGCGCAGCCATCGAGGTCACGACGGGAACGATCGGCGTGACGAACACGGCTCAGGAGACGGCGGACGCCCTCAACGCCGACACCGCGTTCAAGACCGCGTTCTCGGCGTCGGTCGACGGGGCGACGGGTCAGCTCCTCGTCACCGCCAAGTCGGGTAACGGCTCCGCGGTGACGGTTAGCGCGGCCGCGACGGGCACCACTGCTGGCGCCGGCACTGCCGAGGCCGCTACCGGTGGCGGCTTCTCCGCGGCCCACTTGGGTGTCGACACGCAGGTGGACCTGACCAGCCAGACGGCCGCCAACGCCTCGATCTCCGTCATCGACACCGCCATCAAGAACGTGTCGACCGCCCGCGCCAACCTCGGTGCCCTGCAGAACCGGTTCGAGCACACGATCAACAACCTGAACGTGACCGCCGAGAACCTCTCCGCCAGCGAGAGCCGGATCCGCGACACCGACATGGCCCAGGAGATGATGAGCTTCACCCGGGCTCAGATCCTCTCCCAGGCCGGCACGGCGATGCTCGCCCAGGCCAACCAGGCGCCCCAGGGCGTCCTGAGCCTGCTGCGCTGATCCACCCCAGCAGCACCTGAGTCCCGGTGACCGGGGCCCGACGGCGACCCCGTCGTCGCCCCGGTCCCCGGGACTCCCAGCACCACCCCGTACCACCAGCAGCACGGCACCACCCGGGAGCGCGAGAGGAGGCGACCTCGATGGCAGCAAGCATCTCCGGCCTGGCCAGCGGCCTGGACACCGCGACGATCATCAACCAGCTCATGCAGCTGGAGGCCGCCCCGCAGAACCGGCTCAAGACCCGCATCTCCGACGAGAAGCTGGTCCTCACCAGCCTCCAGGCGCTCAACAAGACCGTCGCCGGCCTGGCCACGAAGGCCGAGGCCTTGGCCAAGGACACCGCCTGGCGGCCGCTGACCGCCACCAGCTCGAACGCCGCCGTCGGCGTCAGCGCCACCAGCTCGGCCTCGCCCCGCTCGCTGACGGTCACCGTCACCGGGGTGGCGGCCACCCACCAGCTTGGCTTCGCGAACGCTGCCGGCCTCTCCGACGTCGTCACCGGCGCCTCCACCAAGGTGCGCCTGGACCGCTTCGACGGCTCGCCGGTCGAGCTCGAGAGCGGCGACGGCACGCTCCAGGGCCTGGTCTCCGCCATCAACAAGCCGGAGAACGCCACGGGGCTCACGGCCACCGTCGTCAAGCAGGCCGACAACAGCTACCGGCTGCTCGTCGAGTCGACCAAGACCGGCGCGGTGGAGGACTTCGACCTCACCGCGCTCGACGGCTCCCCCCTCCTCGGCGGTGCCACCGTCCGGGCCGGCAGCAACGCCTCGATCGACCTCGGCGCTGGCATCACGGCCACGAGCGCGACCAACACCTTCGCCGAGGTGGTCCCCGGCACGACGATCACCCTGGGGGCCGCCGCCACCACCGGCACGGTCTCCACCATCACCGTCGCCCGCGACACCAGCGGGATGTCGGCCAAGGTCAAGGACCTCGTCGACTCGATCAACGCCGCCCTCGGCGAGATCGACGTGAAGGCCGCCGCCGGTGGCGCGGGCAAGACCGCCGGACCGCTCGCCGGCGACGGCGCGGCGCGCCAGCTGCGCACGGCCCTGCTCGACACGATCCGCGGCGACGCCGGCGGCACCAGCCTGGCGGCGTACGGCATCCAGGTGACCCGCTCGGGACGCCTCGAGCTCGACGAGACGACGTTCAAGGCGGCGTACGCCGCGGACCCGGTCGGCACCGCGGAGATGTTCACCACGACGGGCGACGGCTTCGCCGCCCGGGTGGCCGCGGTCGCGAAGGGTGCCAGCGACTCGACCGAGGGCACGCTCAGCGCGGCCATCACCGGTCGGCAGTCCGGCATCGACCGGATGGAGGACTCCATCGACGAGTGGGACCGCCGGCTGACGCTGCGCCGGACCGCTCTCGAGCGGCAGTTCACCGCGCTGGAGACGGCGCTCTCACAGATGTCCAGCCAGTCCAGCTGGTTGGCCGGTCAGCTCAGCTCGCTTCCGTCGAGCAGCAGCTGACACCCACGGGAAGTCAAGGAAGGCACCCCATCATGTACTCAGACCCTCGCGCCGCATACATGGATGCATCCGTCGCGACCGCCAGCCCCGCCCGCCTGCTCGTCATGCTCTACGAGCGTCTCGTGCTCGACGTCCGCAGGGGCATGGCCGCCCAGCAGCAGGGCGACCACGCCGAGGCCCACACCCAGCTGCTGCACGCCCAGGACATCGTCCTGGAGCTGCGCGCCACGCTCGACGTGGACGCCTGGGAGGGTGGCCCCGGCCTGGCCTCCATCTACGACTTCCTGCACCTGCAGCTGGTCCGCGCCAACATCGGCCGCGACGCCGCCACCACCGAGGGCTGCCTCCGGCTGGTCGAGGACCTCTGCGCCACCTGGCGCGAGGCCGCCCTCGCCGCGGCCCAGGTCGCATGAGCGCCGTCCACGCCACCCATGCCGATGTCGACCACGCCACCGCACGTCTCCTCGACGTGCAGGTCGGCGACCCGACGGTCATGGCCCACGCCGACGTGACCGCGTGGGAGATCGTGCTCGACCGGATCGAGCTCGACGTGATGCGAGGTGAGCGCAACCTGGCGCGCGGCCTGGAGTTCCGCACCGACCCGTGGGACCTGCCCGACGACGACATCGGCCCGATCCCCGCGGTCCTCGTGGAGCGGGCGCTCGGCATCCACCGCCGCCAGCACGACCTCATCGAGAAGATGAGCCAGACCCTGCACCACACCTGGCGCCAGCAGGCGGTGGCGGAGGCCAACAGCCGGGACCAGGCGGTCACGCCCTACCCGGTGTACGTCGACGTCACGATCTGACGTCGTCTCCCGCTGCCGGCCGGCACGACCCGCCGCACCGCGCCGCCCGCGTCCGTGGGCAGCGCCCCAGGTCGACCCTCCACCTCCCCCCGGTCACCGCGACCCCTGCCCACTCTCCCGGGCAGGGGTCGCGGTGTTCCTGCGTCCGGGCGCGGCTGCCGGCGGGCCGGAGTGGGCCTGTGGACAGAGGGGACCAAGGTCCCGAGCCGTCCCACCCGCACCACAACCGGCTCCTACCGCTCAGGTCCTCGCCGGCCGCGCCGATGGGGGTCATCGACGCGCCGAGCCGCGACCGGGGTCACCCGGGTCCGCGGGCCGCTCGGGCAGGCGCTCCACTGACCGGCACCGGTCAGCACCGCAAGCGAAGGGGGAGGGATGGACGACGACGCCGAGATCGTGGCCGAGTTCCTCGTGGAGAGCCACGAGAACCTGGACCAGCTCGACCGCGACCTCGTGGAGCTCGAGCGCACGCCCGACTCCCGCGAGCTGCTGTCCAGCATCTTCCGCACCATCCACACCATCAAGGGCACCAGCGGCTTCCTCGCCTTCAACCGGCTCGAGGCGCTGACCCACGTCGGCGAGAACCTGCTCTCCCGCCTGCGCGACGGCAAGATGACGATGACCACCGCCACCACCGGCGCGCTGCTCACCATGGTCGACACCGTCCGGGCCCTGCTCGAGGCGATCGAGCACGGCACCGGCGACGCCGACCCGGCCGTGGACGTGGAGTCGGTCGTCGCGATGCTCGAGCGCGTGCTGGCCGGCGAGGCCGACGGCGACGCTGCGCCCGAGCCCGTGGCCCAGACCGCCGCCGAGGCGGTCGAGGAGCCTGCCGCCCCGGTCGTCGCCGAGCCCGCAGCCCAGGTCGTCGAAGCGGTCGAGGCGGTCGAGGAGGTCGTCGAGCACGTCCGGCCGGAGACCCTCGAGGACGCTCCGGCCGCGGAGGTCCAGCCCGTCACCGAGGAGGTGGCCGCCGTGGCCGCACCCGCACCGCCCCAGCCGGTCGAGCCGGTCGAGCCCCCGCCGGTCGTGCAGGAGGCGGCGCCTGCCGTCGAGCCGCCGGCACCCGTCGTACCCACGCCGGCGGCGACCGCCGCCGAGCCGGCGGTCGACGCCGAGCCGGAGGAGGGCCGCCGCGGGGTGGTCGACTCCTCGGTCCGCGTCGACGTCGACCTGCTCGACGGCCTGGTGCAGCTGGTCGGCGAGCTGGTGCTGACCCGCAACCAGATCCTGCAGCGCACCGAGACCGCCGACGACGTCGAGCTGGTGCGGGCCTCGCAGCGCCTGGACCTCGTGGCCAGCGAGCTGCAGGAGAGCGTGATGCGCACCCGCATGCAGCCGATCGGCCAGGTCTGGTCGAAGATGCCGCGGATCGTGCGCGACCTGGCCCACCAGCTCGGTCGCGAGGTCGACCTGGACATGCAGGGCCACGAGACCGAGCTCGACCGCTCGCTCCTCGAGGCGCTCAAGGGGCCGCTGACCCACCTGGTGCGCAACTCCCTCGACCACGGCATCGAGCCGCCGGCCGACCGGGTCGCCCAGGGCAAGCCGGCCGCCGGCAAGCTCTCCCTGCGCGCCTACCACGAGTCCGGTCAGGTCGTCGTCGAGATCACCGACGACGGCAAGGGCATCGACCCCGCGAAGATCGGCGACGTCGCCGTGAGCCGCGGCGTCGTCTCGCGCGAGCAGCTGGCCCGGATGGAGCCGCGCGCCGTGCTCGACCTCATCTTCAAGCCCGGCTTCTCCACCGCCGAGACCGTCACCAACGTCTCCGGTCGCGGCGTCGGCATGGACGTGGTGCGCACCTCGATCGAGCGGATCGGCGGCAGCGTCGACATGACCTCGACCGTCGGCGCCGGCACGATGATGCGCATCCGCATCCCGCTGACGCTGGCGATCATCCCGGCGCTCGTGGTCGGCCAGGGCGGGGAGCGCTACGCCATCCCGCAGGCCAACCTCGTGGAGCTGGTGCGCCTGGAGGGCCAGGACCTCCGCGACAACGTCGAGACCCTGGCCGGGGCCCCGGTGCTGCGCCTGCGCGGTCGCCTGCTCCCGCTGGTCTCCCTCTCCGAGGCGCTGGGTGGCGAGAAGGCGGCCCCCGACGGGCTGACCATCGTGGTCGTCCAGGCCGACGAGGTCCGCTTCGGCCTCTGCGTCGAGGAGGTCCACGACACCCAGGAGATCGTGGTCAAGCCGATCGGGCGCCAGCTCAAGGCGATCCCGATGTACGCCGGGGCCACGATCATGGGCGACGGGCGGGTCGCGCTGATCCTCGACGTGGCGGGCATCGCCCGCGACCGGGTCATCGGGGCCGCGCACGCGGCCGAGGCCGAGGTCGCCGTCGGGACCGTCGACGCCCGCGCCCTGCTCGTGCTCGAGGTCTCCCAGGGCCGCCGAGCGGCGCTGCCGCTCACGGCGGTCTCCCGGCTGGAGGAGTTCGACCTGGCCCGGATCGAGCGGTCCGGCGGGGCGGAGGTCGTGCAGTACCGCGACGGCATCCTGCCCCTGGTCCGGCTGGCCCCGGCGATCGGCCTCGCGGAGTCCCCGCCGACCGAGGACCAGATCAGCGTGGTCGTCCACGAGGACGGCAGCCACCGCGTGGGCATCGTCATCGACCGGGTCCTCGACGTCGTCGAGGAGCAGGTCGTGCCGACCGAGGTCGGCAAGCGCAACGGCGTCCTCGGCTCCGCCGTCGTCCAGGACCGGGTCACCGACCTGGTCGACCTCGACGCCGTGGTGCGTCCCCTCCTGGCAGGTGTGCGATGACCGCGACGACACTCACCCCGACCGCCGGAGCGCCGACCTCGGCGATGACCGGTCAGATGTGCACCTTCTGGGTCGACGGCCTCTACTTCGGCCTCCAGGTGGAGCACGTCCAGGAGGTGCTGCGCTACCAGCAGCTGACGGTCGTGCCCTGCGCACCCGACGCCGTCCACGGCCTCATCAACCTGCGCGGCCAGATCGTGACCGCGCTCGACCTGCGGTGCCGGCTCGGGCTCCCGCCGCGCCCCGAGGGCGAGCTGCCCATGAACGTCATCGTCCGCTCCCGCGGCGAGGTCGTCTCCCTGCTCGTCGACGACATCGGTGACGTCATCGACACCACCGACGTCCCGCTGCAACCCACTCCGGCCAACCTGCCCCCCACGGTGCAGGACGTGGTCGGCGGGGTGCTGCCCCTGCCCGGATCGATCCTGCTCGTCGTCGACGCCGAACGTGCCGTCGACGTCTCCTCACCCGACACCACCGGAGGAACGCCGTGACCGAGCTCCAGACCCGCGCCACCCAGAACGGCTCCGGCACCGCCTCCGCGCGGGCCAAGGCCGTGCGGACGGCGACGGCGAAGCCCGCCACCAAGACAACCGCACCCGACCTGACCAAGATGCGCTCGGTGCTCGACAGCCTGCCGACCCGCGTCATGCTGGCCGACACCGACCTGGTCATCACCTACGCCAACCCGGCGACCGTCGAGGGCCTGCGCGGGCTCGCCGACTGGATCCCGGTCTCGCCGGACAGGCTCGTGGGGTCCAGCCTGGACATCTTCCACAAGGACCCGTCCTACCAGCGTGGCCTGCTGGCCGACCCGGAGAAGTACCTGCCCCGCCAGGCGCTGATCCAGGTCGGCCCGGAGACCCTCGACCTCAACGTCGCGGCGATCTACGACGACGAGGGTGTGTACGTCGGCGCGATGGCGACGTGGGACCTGGTCACCGAGAAGCTGGCGCTGGAGCAGCAGGTCGCCCGGGTGACCTCGATGATGGAGAACAGCCCGACGAACATGATGTTCGCCGATCGCGAGTTCAACATCACCTACATGAACCCGGCTTCGCTGGAGACCCTGCGTGGGCTGCAGGAGTACCTCCCTGTCCCGGTCGACCAGATCGTGGGCACCAGCCTGGACGTCTTCCACAAGAACCCCGGCTACCAGCGCGCGATCCTGGCGGACGAGAACCAGCTGCCCCGCCGGGCCAACATCTCCGTCGGCCCCGAGACCCTTGACCTCAACGTCTCGCCCATCCGCGACAAGGACGGGGAGTACATCGGGGCCATGGCGACCTGGGAGGTCATCACGGACAAGCTGGCGCTGGCCAAGCAGGTCGCGCGGGTGACCTCGATGATGGAGAACAGCCCGACGAACATGATGTTCGCCGACCGCGACTTCAACATCACCTACATGAACCCGGCTTCGCTGGAGACCCTGCGTGGGCTGCAGGAGTACCTCCCCGTGCCCGTCGACGAGATCGTGGGCACCAGCCTGGACGCCTTCCACAAGACGCCGGACTACCAGCGCGCGATCCTGGCGGACGAGAACCAGCTGCCTCGCCGGGCCAACATCTCCGTCGGCCCCGAGACCCTGGACCTGCTGGTCTCTGCGATCCGCGACGACGAGGGCGAGTACATCGGTGCCATGGCCACCTGGGAGGTCATCACCGACAAGCTGAAGGCCGAAACCGACCGCGACAACACGATGATGGACGCCAACGCCTTCAACAAGACCCTGGCCGTCCTGGCCGCGGCCACGACGAAGGAGGAGGCCATCCAGCAGACCCTGGACACTGTCCGGGAGGAGTTCGGCTGGGCCTACGGCTCCTTCTGGGCCATCGACGACAGCGACGGCCTGCTGCACTTCGACTCCGAGTCCGGGGACGCCGGCCCCGAGTTCCGACAGGTCACGCTGTCCTCGACCTTCGCCGAGGGCGTGGGCCTGTCCGGCCGGGCCTGGGCGACGCGCGACCTGTTCTTCACCCTCGACATCGGCGAGATGACCGACTGCGTGCGGGCCCCCGTGGCCCAGCGTGTGGGAGTGAAGTCGGGCCTGTGCTTCCCGATCATCGTCGACGGCAGCGTCCGCGGGACCATGGACTTCTTCATGATGGAGAAGGTGCAGCCCAGCCCGCAGCGGCTCGACACCCTGCGCAACGTGGGGCGTTTGGTGTCGCAGTCCTTCTCCCGCATCACCAAGGAGACCCAGGAGCGCGAGCAGGCCGCCGAGCTGGCCGCCAAGGTCGAGGTCGTGCTCGACGTCGTGCAGTCGGCGGTGGACGGCGACTTCACCCGCGAGATCACCGTGTCCGGCGACGACGCGGTCGGCCAGCTGGCCGGTGGGCTCTCGAGCCTGCTCGGCACGCTGCGCGAGTCGATGTCGACCATCGGCCAGACCGCCGACGCCCTGGGCGTCGCGGCCGAGCAGCTGACCATCCTCTCCCAGGGGATGGGCGACGGCGCCAGCGTCACCTCTGACAAGGCCGCCAGCGCCAGCGCGTCCTCCTCCGAGGTCTCGGCGAGCATCCAGACCGTCGCCTCGGCGGCGGAGGAGATGACCGCCTCGATCCGCGAGATCGCCCAGAACGCCACGGAGGCCGCCTCGGTCGCCACCGGGGCGGTGGGGGTGGCCAGCCAGGCCCAGGACACCGTGGCCAGCCTCGGCGAGTCCTCGGCCGAGATCGGCCAGGTCATCAAGGTCATCACCTCGATCGCCCAGCAGACCAACCTGCTGGCCCTCAACGCGACCATCGAGGCGGCCCGGGCCGGCGACGCCGGCAAGGGCTTCGCCGTGGTCGCCAACGAGGTCAAGGAGCTGGCCAAGGAGACCGCCAAGGCGACCGAGGACATCGGGCGCAAGATCGAGGCGATCCAGGGCGACACCTCCGGAGCCGTCTCGGCGATCAGTGAGATCTCCGAGGTGATCGGTCGGATCAACGACATCCAGACCACCATCGCCTCGGCGGTGGAGGAGCAGACCGCCACCACCAACGAGATCGCCCGCTCGGTCACCGAGGCCGCCGGCGGTGCCAACGGCATCGCTGACGACATCTCCCAGGTGGCCTCCGCGGCCGACGACACCCGCCAGGGCGCGCAGAACACCCTGCAGTCGGCGACCGAGCTCTCCACCATGGCCGCCGAGCTCAAGGCCCAGGTCGGACGCTTCCGCGTCTGACCCCTGCCGCCGCGCGCCCTCCCAGCGCGTGGCAGCCCCCCGGACCGGACCCGGTCGCGCACCACCCCCCAGCGCGACCGGGTCCGTCCACGCCCGGACCCGCTGCCAGCCCCGCCGACCCGGCACTTCGGAACCGCCGAACCGGCACCTCGGAACCGCCGAGCCGTCTCTCTTGAACCGTCGAGCTGCGATCCGCGCTCGAGCGATTTAGTTACGGCGTCTCGAGCGTTCGGAACTGACAGGTCGGGGGTTCGGAAGTGACGGTTCGGCGGTGCCGTGTCCCCTACGATCGCCGGACCATGTGTGCCGCACCCCGTCCGGAGTCGCTCGTCCGGCTCGAGCAGGAGGTCGGCGTGCTCGTGCGCCGCATCCGCCGCGTCATCGCCGAGCGGGCCCGGCTGGTCCACCCGGACCTCCAGCCGGCGTCGTACCTCATGCTGAGCCACGTCGCGGAGAACGGTCCGATGCGGGCCTCGTCGGTCGCGGACCTGTTCACCGTCGACAAGGGCGCGATCAGCCGCCAGGTCGCCCACCTCATGGAGTTGGGGCTGGTCGAGAAGTCGCGCGACCCCGAGGACGGCCGGGCCTGGCTGCTCACGGCCACGCCGGACGCCGTCCAGCGGCTGCGCACCGTCGCCGAGCAGCGCCGCAGCTACCTCGCCGAGCGGCTCGACGGCTGGGAGGCCGGCGACCTCGAGCGGTTCACCGACCTCCTCGCGCGCTACAACGACTCGCTCGGCCAGGCCTGACCCGGGCCGCGCTCAGCGCAGCCAGACCGCCGTGTCGCCCGGCAGCTCCCGGTCGCCCTCGCGCAGCTCCCCGCTGGCCACCACGACCTCGCCCTCGGGCAGGGCGACGGGGGAGGAGCCGCAGTTGAGCAGCACCGTGAGGTCGCCGCGGCGGAAGGCCAGGACGTCCTCGCCGAGCCCGTGGTCGTCGAGGATCTCCACCGTCCCCGGCCCGCCGAGCAACGTACGCCGGGCCGCGATCGCCCGGCGGTAGAACGCCAGCGTCGAGGCGGGGTCGGCGTCCTGCGCCGCCACGCTGAGCGGCCCCCAGCCCTCGGGCTGCGGCAGCCACGGCTGGCCCGTGCCCGGTCCGAAGCCGTACGGCGGCTCCGACCCGCTCCACGGAATCGGCACCCGGCAGCCGTCGCGGCCGATCTCCGGCGCGTCGGTGTCGCGGGTGCGCAACCAGCTCGGGTCGGTGCGGTCGTCCTCGGGCACGTCGACCTGCTCCAGGCCCAGCTCCTCGCCCTGGTAGAGGTAGGCCGACCCCGGCAGCGCGAGCATCGTGAGCGTGGCCGCCCGGGCCCGGGCCAGGCCCTGGGCGCCGCCGCCGTAGCGGGTCACGTGCCGCACGACGTCGTGGTTGGACAGCACCCAGGTCGGGTCGGCGTGCACGTCCTCCAGCGCCTCGAAGGTGCTGGTGATGACGTCGGCGAAGGCGGTCGCCGACCACGAGGCCAGCAGCCAGGTGAAGTTGAAGGACTGGCTCATCTCGTCGTCGCGCACGAAGCGCGCCATCGACTCCGGCGTCTGGGTCCAGGCCTCGGCGACGGTCATCCGGTCGCCGTCGTACTCCTCGAGCACCTTGTGCCAGCGGCGGTAGACCTCGTGGACCTCCGGCTGGTCCCACATGGGCTCGTCGCGGTGGGTGCGCTCGACCATGGACTTCTGCTCGTTGACGTCGGCGCCGCCGCGCTGCCGCTCGCCCTCGGGCACGACCTGGTCGCGCAGCGACTCCTCCTTGAACAGCCCGTGCGCGACGTCGACGCGGAAGCCGTCCACACCGCGGTCCAGCCAGAAGCGCAGGACCTCCTCGAACATGTCGCCGACCTCGGGGTTGCGCCAGTCGAAGTCGGGCTGGGAGGAGTCGAAGAGGTGGAGGTACCACTGGCCGTCGGGCACCCGGTCCCACGCCGAGCCGCCGAAGACCGAGAGCCAGTTGTTGGGCGGCTCGGAGCCGTCGGGCCCGCGGCCGTCGCGGAACATGTAGCGCGCTCGCTCGGGGCTGCCGGGCCCGGCGGCCAGAGCCTCCTGGAACCACACGTGCTGGTCGGAGGAGTGGTTGGGCACCAGGTCGACGACGACCTTGATGCCGAGGTCGTGGGCGGTCGCGAGCAGGGTGTCGGCGTCCTCGAGGGTGCCGAAGAGCGGGTCGATGTCGCAGTAGTCGGAGACGTCGTAGCCGTGGTCCTTCTGCGGCGAGCGGTAGAACGGCGAGATCCAGACCGCGTCCACCCCGAGGTCGCGCAGGTAGGGCAGGCGGCTGGTGATGCCGGCCAGGTCGCCGACGCCGTCGCCGTCGGCGTCCGCGAAGGAGCGGGGGTAGACCTGGTAGATGACGGCGTGGCGCCACCACTCGACGTGCGTCTGCTCAAGGGCCATGGCGGACATGGTGGCACAGGCTGGTGTACCGGTAAAAGTCCGTCGGCGCGAGCGCCTCGGCCGGCTCAGCCGGCGACGTCGATCCACACCTGCCGGGTGACCCCGAGCAACTCGCCCGAGGCGTCGCGCAGCGTCGTGCGCGCGTGGTGCTTGCGGCCCTCCGAGCCCAGTGCCTCGCCCGTGACGACGTACGTCGCCCCCAGCTCGGGCAGCCGGTCCAGCCGCCCCGTGATCCGACCCAGCACGCGCGGGGTGTCCTCGAGGCCGGTGGCCCAGGCGCCGGCGCAGTCCAGCGCCGCCCAGGCGATCTCGTACGTCGAGGAGTGCGGCGTCCAGGTGGCCGCGACCGTCCCGGGCCGGCCGGGCACGGGGCCGGGGAAGATCCGCAGCCCGTCACCCTCCGCGCGGTCGGGCCCGCAGGAGAAGCAGCCCGGGAACGCGTGCGCGCGGTGCCCGACGAAGTCCGCCTCCGCCGCCCGGGCGACCTCGACCTCGACCGGGTCCGAGGGCTCGAGCCCGGCCTCCACGACCCGCGCGGACAGCACGGTGCGACCCTCGGGGTCGAGCGCGGTGACGGTCCCGTCCTCCTCCTGCACCGGCAGCGGGACCTCGAGCGGCGGTGGCAGGCGCAGCGTCACCTCGACCGTGCGGCCGAGGGCGGTGCCGCTGCCGCACACGGCCGCGATCGCGCCGGCGCACCACCCGCCGTTGCCGGAGCCGGGGGGACCGTGGAACGCGGAGGGGACGAGGAGGGTGCTCACCCGCGGATCTTCTCGTACCTGTCCAGCGCCTCGCGCCGCTCCTCCTTGTGGTCGACCATCGGGGGCGGGTAGCCGACGAGGTCGCGGGTGTCGGGGTCGGGGTCGTGGGGGTCCGGGACCCGGTCGGGGTCGGACAGCTCCTCGACCCAGCGACGGACGTAGTCGCCGGGCGGGTCGAACTTCTTCCCCTGGGTCGTGGGGTTGAAGACGCGGAAGAACGGCGAGGCGTCGGTGCCCGAGCCGGCCGTCCACTGCCAGCCGTGGTTGTTCGACGCCAGGTCGCCGTCGACCAGCCAGTGCAGGAAGTGCCGGGCACCGTGCTGCCACTCCACGTGCAGGTCCTTGACCAGGAAGCTGGCCACGATCATCCGCACCCGGTTGTGCATCCACCCCGTCGCGCGCAGCTGGCGCATGCCGGCGTCGACGATGGGGTAGCCGGTGCGCCCCGCGGCCCAGACCTCCAGCTGCTTGCCGGGGCGGTCGTAGGGCATCTTCGCGAACTCCGGCTTGTAGTACTCCCGCGCGCTGTCGGGTCGCGCGTGCAGCACGTCGGCGTAGAAGTCGCGCCACGCCAGCTCGGTGCGGTAGGTGCCGGCCCCCTTCCCGGTACGCCGGGACAGGTCGGCCAGCAGCTGGCGCGGGTGCACCTCGCCGTACTTCAGGTGCACCGACATCCGGCTCGTGCCGTCGACGCCCGGGCGGTCGCGGTCGTCGTCGTACGCCGCCACCTTGTCCAGGAAGCGCTCCCACTGCGCGTGCGCGGCGGCCTCGCCGGCCTCGGGCAGCTCGAGCCCGGCGGGCAGGTCGGGGTCGGGGATCTCGGTGGTGGACTCGTCGGTGTCGTCGAGGGAGACCCACGAGACGCCGGTGGGCGCGTCGACGGGGGAGGGCCAGCCGTGGTCGGCCCAGCGCCGGGAGAACGGGGTGAAGACCTTGAAGTTCTGCCCCGAGCCGTTGCGCACGGTGCCGGGGTCGACGGCGTACGGCGACCCCGTGCGCACGAACGCGATGCCGGCCTCCTCGAGGGCCTCCTCGACGCGGCGGTCGCGCTCGGCGCCGTACGGCCCGAAGTCCGCGGAGACGTGGACGCTCCCGGCTCCGACCGCCTTCGCGGCGAGGACCACCCGGCGGACCGGGTCGCCGCGCACGACCGACAGCCCGGTCTGCCGCTGCCGCAGCGAGGCGTCGAGGGAGCGCAGGGAGGCGCCGAGGTAGGCGCGCCGGCTCGGGCCGGCCGGCCCCCACAGCGCCGGGTCGAGCACGAAGAGCGGGAGGACCGGGCCCTCGTCCGCCGCGGCGCACAGCGCCGGGTTGTCGGCCAGGCGCAGATCGCGGCGGAACCACATCACCGACGTCATGGGTCCACACGGTGCCAGGTGGCCGGTGACGCGATGCTCACCCGAGCGGCCGCCCCAGGAGGCTGCCCGGACGGCCCGCTGGGGCGCCCACCCGCCGGATGGGATGATGGCCCCGTGAGCGACCTGATCGACACCACCGAGATGTACTTGCGGACCATCTACGAGCTGGTCGAGGAGGGCATCGTCCCGCTGCGGGCCCGGATCGCCGAGCGCCTGCACCAGTCGGGCCCCACGGTGTCGCAGACGGTGGCCCGGATGGAGCGCGACGGCCTGCTCACGGTCGAGGGCGACCGCCACCTCGAGCTCACCGAGGAGGGCCGGCGCCTGGCCACCCGCGTCATGCGCAAGCACCGGCTCGCCGAGCGGCTGCTGGTCGACGTCATCGGCCTGGACTGGGAGCAGGTCCACGAGGAGGCGTGCCGCTGGGAGCACGTGATGTCGGAGACCGTCGAGCGTCGGCTCCTCGAGATCCTCGACCACCCCACGCAGTCGCCCTACGGCAACCCGATCCCCGGCTTGGACGAGCTCGGCCAGGCCGCGCCGGCCGAGTCGTTCATGGACGGCGTGGAGTCGCTGTCGGCAGCCGCAGAGCAGGGTGAGGGCCGGGTGCTGGTGCGCCGCATCTCCGAGGAGATGCAGAAGGACGAGCTGCTGATGAGCGCCCTGCGCCGCGTCGGTGCGCTGCCCGACAAGACCGTCACCGTCGTCCGCACCGAGGAGGGCGTGCTCGTCGGCGCCGGCGGCGAGTCGGCCGAGATCGTGCCCGAGGCGGCCGACCACATCTTCGTCCGCCGGCTCTGATCTGGGCTGAGCCCGGCACCGGGCCGGGCGGTGGCCGCCCTCGAGCCGCCGCGAGGCTGCTGCAGGGGGATATCGGCAGGTCGACGGCGGACCTGAGGGCCGTCCAGACGGGTGCCGACCCCGCGTGACCACCTCCCGCACCGACTCGTTGTCGGTGCATGGAGGGAATGTCTACGGTGGTGGAGCGCCGAGCCAGCGGCGCAGGTCGTTGGGGGGGCCTCGTGGAGCTGATCGCGGTGCCGGTGCGTGCCGCCGTGCTCACCGACGGCCCCGGTGCGGGCGGGGAGTTCGTCGTCTCCCACTCCGAGAGCGGGCTGACCCGCGGGCTCGAGATCGACGAGCAGGTGGTCGTGGTCGACCCGGACGGCGAGTTCCACGCCGCGAGCGTCGTCGACCTGGAGTTCAGCCTCGAGGACACCCACTACGTCCTGGAGCTCGGGGTGCGACTGCCTCCCGACACGGTGCGGGAGCGGCTGTCCGGTGTCGACACCGGCGCCCCGGCCGGGGACGACCTCGGTGCGCTGCTCGACCTGCTCGGTCGGCTGCGCGACCGCCCCGAGCCCTCCTGACCCCGCTCGTCGGGCTGCCCACGCCGCCCGGGCAGGCGCTCAGGCCAGGGCGGTCAGGAACTCCGTGCAGCCGGTCTCGACGGCGTACGTCGCCAACGGGTCGCCGCGCGTCTCGCCGCGGTTGACGATCACCACCGGCACGTCGAGCGCGGCGGCGCGGCGCACGAAGCGCAGCCCGCTCATGACCGTCAGGCTCGAGCCGACCACCAGCAGCGCGCCGTCGGTGTCGGCCAGCGACTCGACGGCGGCGTAGCAGCGCTCGACCCGGTCCTTCGGGACGTTCTCGCCGAAGAAGACCACGTCGGGCTTGAGCACACCGCCGCACGCCTCGCACCCTGGCACCTCGAAACCCGCGGTGTCCTCGAGCTCGACGTCGCCGTCGGGGTTGATCCGCACACCCGTGTGCCGCTCGTGCCAGCCGGGGTTGAGGGCGTCCAGCCGCTCCTGCAGCGCCGCCCGCGGCGAGGTGCGGCGGCAGTCCAGGCACACCACGTCCGCGATCCGGCCGTGCAGCGCGACCAACCGGGGGGTGCCGACCCGCTCGTGCAGTCCGTCGACGTTCTGGGTGATGACCAGCTCCGCGTCCAGGCGGGCCACGGCCAGGTGGCCGTCGTTGGGGTCCGCGCGACGCATCCGACCCCAGCCGAGGTGGCTGCGCGCCCAGTAGCGGCGACGGGCCTCGGGCCCGGAGAGGAACTCCTGGAAGGTCATCGGCTTCCGCGCCGGCGAGCCGGGGCCGCGGTAGTCCGGGATGCCGGAGTCGGTGGAGAGCCCGGCGCCGGTGAGGACCACCAGCGGGCGCCCGCGTAGGAGGTCCACGGCCGGTGCCAGGAGCTGCTCGCTGCGCGGGAGGGCAGTCTGGGTCACCCGAGCCTCCCTCGGCCGTCCCCTCGGCCGGTCACCGGGCGTAGCGGACCGCAGCCCGAGCCCGGGCCTTTTCCGCCTCGACCTCGCGGTCCTTCGGCGGGGCGGTGGTGGTGAGCGCGTCGAGCAGGTGCTGGGTGGCGTGGGCGACCTCGGCCACGGCCCGGTCGAAGGCCTCCTGGTTGGCCTGGGAGGGCTTCGTGGAGCCACTGACCTTGCGGACGTACTGCAGCGCCGCCGCGGTGACCTCGTCGGTCGTCGCCGGGGGCTCGAAGTTGTGGAGCTGGCGGATGTTGCGGCACATGGGACGAGCGTACGTCGGTGGGCGCTGGCGGCTGCGTGCTGCTGCTTGCAAGCATCCTGCGCGCTAACCGGGTGCTAGCGAGCCCCGGTGTGGCGGAAAGCCAACGACGGTTGACTCGTTGGATCGGGTGTGACTCGATGCACGTGCTTGCCGACTTGCAAGTGCTTGCTCTTGCTAGCACCATGGAGGACATGGCCAAGGGAAAGGTGTCGACGGCGGTCGGCTCGCTGGGTGACTACCTCAAGGAGCAGCGCACGCTTGCGCAGCTCTCCTTGCGGCAGCTCGCCGAGCAGACCGGCGTGTCCAACCCCTACCTCAGCCAGATCGAACGCGGACTGCGGCGCCCGTCAGCGGAGGTGCTCCAGCAGATCGCCAAGGCGCTGCGGATCTCGGCCGAGCAGCTCTACCTGCGGGCCGGGATCGTGAGCCCCGACGAGGGTATCGGCGGCTCGGTCGAGCTGGCCGTCCTCGCGGACCCTGCGCTGACCGAGCGGCAGAAGCAGTCCCTGCTCGACGTCTACCAGTCCTTCCTCGCCATGAACGGCGCTGCTCCGGGCAGCGCCACCGCAGGCGCCGACCCGGCCCCGCAGGGCGAGGAGCACGAAGCCACACCCTGAGTCGCGGCACCCGCCACGACCGACCCGACGGGCCCTCCGGCCCACCGAAGGAGCAGTCCCACCATGGCCAAGGCCACTCTTCCCACCGTCCGCATCGAGGACCTCAAGACCGAGGCCACCAAGACCCTCTACGCCGGCGCCGGTGTCGTCGACATGGCCGTCGAGGCCGTGCGCGAGTACGTCGCCGAGGTGCAGGAGAAGCTCGTCGAGCTCCAGAAGGACGCCCAGTCCCGCCTCGAGCGCGTGCAGAAGTCCGTCAAGGACCTCGAGCCCACCACCCTGCGCACCCAGGTCGAGAAGACCGTCAACGCCCGTGTCGAGGCGCTGACCGACGAGGCCAAGGCCCGCCGCACCGCGATCGAGAAGCGCGTCGCCGAGCTCCAGGGCGAGGCCCTCGCGCTGCCGACCCAGGTCCGCAAGCAGCTCGACGAGACCACCGCCACCGCGACCGCCGCCTACGCCGACCTGGCCAAGCGCGGCGAGGTGCTCGTGGGTCGCATCCGCAAGCAGGAGTCCACCAAGGCTGCCGCGACCTCCGCCAAGACCACCAAGGCGAAGGCCAAGACCACCACGACGCAGGCCAAGAAGACCGCCAAGACCACCGCGAAGACCACCGCGACCTCGGCCAAGTCGACCGCCAAGAAGGCCGCCACCACGGCCAAGAAGTCCCCGGCCAAGAAGTCGGCCACCGCCACCAAGACCGCGGCCAAGAAGACCGCGACCGCCGCGGCCCAGGCCACCACCGAGGCGGCCGCCAAGGTCGGCGACTGACCCACGCCCCCGGCGCTCCGGCGCCGTGCACGTCCCGAGCCCCGTCGCCCTCCCCGGGCGGCGGGGCTCGACCCTTGTCCTGCTCCTCGGCGACGCCTCAGACCGGGAAGAACGACGCGTCGTCGCCGGTCACGAGCAGCACCCGGGTGTCGGGCAGCCGGACCAGCCGCACCCGCTCGACGTCCGAGCCGTGCTCGACCTCGACCAGCTCCTGGGAGATGACCCCGTCCCGGAGCCGGACGACCGAGACCCACCCCGTGCGCGCCCCCCAGCCGCGGGTGAGCACGCTGAGCGCCGTGCGGGATCCCGGCAGCCAGGTGAAGGCCCGCGGGTCGGTGGCCGCGACGTGCCGGGTGCCCGGTGCCCAGGACTCGACGTCCAGCCGCCGCGGCTCGGCGAGGTCGGCCAGGTCGAAGAGGCCGGCCTGGGCGCCCCAGGACTCCCCGCCCCGCCGGGACGGCACCGGCCCCTCACCGACCCCGAGCAGCCGGTGCGGTCCGAGCGGGTGGAGGTACGCCGAGAAGCCCGGGATCTTCAGCTCCCCGACGACCTGTGGCCGAGCCGGGTCGGCGAGGTCGACGGTGTAGAGCGGGTCGACCTGCCGGAAGGTCACGACCAGCGCCAGGTCCCCGAACCACCGCACGGCCTCGATGTCCTCCCGGGGACCGATCCGGTCGACCCGGCCGACCTCGTCGAGCCGGCCGTCCCCGGTGTCCTCCAGCACCACGATCGAGGACCAGTTGCCGGTCTCGACGGTGGGCCCGACCGCCACGCGCAGCACGCCGTCGTGCTCGTCCATGGACCAGCGGTCGCGGATCGCGCCGTCCACCTCGCCGGAGGCGGTGTATGTCGCGCCCGTCCCCTCCAGCACGAACTCGTGCAGCTCGCTGGTGCCGTCCGGCTCCGGCAGCGCGACCCGGCTGCCGGTGAGCGGTCCGCCGCGCCACGACGTGACCCCGTCGAACATCCAGCAGCACCCGCTGGCGGCACCGGACGTCGCGAGGTAGAGCCGCTCGGTCGAGGCGTAGACGAGGTCCGTGCCGACCGCGACGCCGACCCCCTGGGCCCCGCCGGCGTCCTCCGGGCCGGCGTCGTCGGAGCCGGAGTCGTCGGAGTCGTCGGTCGCACCGAGGTCGCCGAGCGGCTCGGCGGCATCCAGCCCGACGATCGCCACCGTCCCCGGGGTCGAGCCGTCGGCGCTGCCGGGGTCGGCAGGCAGCGCGACGTCCTCGCACGCGAGCAGCCGCGAGGTCCGCGACGTCCCGTCGGCGGCGTACGTCGTCACGTGGGGGAGCCAGTCGTCGACCGTCGTGGCACGGACCGCCTCGAGGTTGCGCTCGAGGGCCGCGTCCTCCTCCGCGCGCCCGCGCGGACCGCCGCGACCGGGGGCACCGAAGGGCAGGTCCGGCAGCCCGGACTCGACCACGAACCGCAGCACCGACCCGTGCTGGCGCACCGAGAGCAGCGCGGAGTCGAGGGTGACGGTGTCGGTCACGACCGGTGCGCCCGGGTCGGAGACGTTGACGCGGAGCAATCGGGTCCCCTCGGCGCCCCGCTCCGCCTCCCGATCGGCGCCGACCACGACGACGGCGTCGCCGACGAGCAGCAGCTCGGGGTCGACGACGTCGGGGAGGTCGAGCCGGGCGGTCTCCCGCACCGTCGCGCCGGTGACGTCGGCGACGACGAGCCTGCCTCCCCAGCCACCCGGCTCGACCCGCACGAGGAGCCGGCCGTCGGACTTCGCGACGTCCGGCTCGTCCACCCCGGCCTCCTGGACGTTGGTGCCGGTGCCGCTCTGGGTCGCGTTCGTCATGCCGTCGCCGCTGGCGTACGCCGAGTCCGACGCGGTGGACCGCATGGCGCCCCCGACCGACGCCAGGGCCTCCCCGCCCAGGTCCAGCGCGGCGACCGGCCAGCCGACGTGCCCGCCCCACCCCCAGGGGGTCACGAGCTCCTCCGCGCGGTCGACGTGCCAGGCCAGCAGGTCCTCGCAGGAGTCGGCCGGCACCAGTCCGTCCCCCTGCCACGCGACCGGTCTCGTCGAGCCGGCCGGACGACCCGGCTCGGCAGTCGGCTCGCCGACCGGGTCAGCGACCGGGGCGGCGTCCTGGTCGGCCAGGGAGACGCCGACCAGCACCCCTGCGGCGAGGAGTCCGCCCGCCGTCGCGGTGCTGAGCAGCAGGGTCCGAGGGCGTGCGCGCATGCTGCTGAGACGTACGACGCGGACGCGCGGTTCCCGGTGCCGAGGCCGCCTGCGACGATGGGCCCATGGCTGACGCGCAGACCCGTGACCTCGACCTGGCGCTCTTCGGGGCGACCGGCTTCACCGGCGGCCTGACCGCCGAGTACCTCGCCCGCCACGCCCCCAGCGGCCTGCGCTGGGCGCTGGTCGGCCGCAACCGGGGCAAGCTCGAGGCGGTGCGCCAGCACCTGGCGACCATCGACCCCGGGTGCCAGGACCTCGAGATCGTCATCGCCGACACCTCCGACCCCGTCTCGCTGGCGGCGCTCGCCCGCCGCACCAAGGTCGTCGCGACCACCGTCGGGCCCTACCAGCAGCTCGGTGAGCCGCTTGTCGCCGCGTGCGCCGAGGCCGGCACCGACTACGTCGACATCACCGGCGAGCCGGAGTTCGTCGACACGATGTACGTCCGCCACCACGCTGCGGCCGAGCGCTCCGGCGCCCGGATCGTGCACGCCTGCGGCTTCGACTCGATCCCGCACGACCTCGGCGCCTACTACACCGTCCAGCAGCTGCACGCCGCCGGGCCCGTGACCCTGCGCGGCGTCGTGCGCGCGGCCGGAACGTTCTCGGGCGGCACCTTCCACTCCGCGATGGGCGCCTTCGAGCGCAGCCGGCAGATGAGCCAGGCGCTCAAGGAGCGTCGCCGCGTCGAGCCCCGCCCCGAGGGTCGCAAGAGCCGCGCGGTGGCCGGCAAGCCCGGCAAGGACCCGGTGCTCGGCTACTACCTGCTGCCCATGCCGACCATCGACCCGCAGGTCGTCGCCCGCAGCGGAGCCGCGCTCGGGGTCTACGGCCCCGACTTCCGCTACTCCCACTTCGCCGGCACCAAGACCTTGCGGTACGCCGCCGGCGGCGCGCTCGGCGTCGGGCTGATCGGCGTCGCGGCGAAGATCCCGCCGGCGCGCAACCTGCTGAAGTCCCGCGTCAAGCAGGGCGAGGGCCCCTCGCCGGCGCGCCGGGAGAAGTCCTGGTTCACCGTCGACTTCGTCGGCGAGGGCGACGGCCGCACCATCCACACCCGCGTCTCGGGCGGCGACCCGGGCTACACCGAGACCGCCAAGATGCTGGCCGAGTCCGCGCTGTGCCTGGCCTTCGACGACAACCCGCCGACCTCGGGCCAGGTCACCACCGCCCAGGCGATGGGCGACAACTTGCTCGCCCGGCTGCAGGCGGCCGGGATGTCCTTCCAGGTCGTCGACGCGCAGACCGAGGGCTGAGCGCGCGCCGAGGGTTCATACTCCTCCCCATGACGTCAGGGGAGGGCGCGCGGGTGAGCCGCGCCTGGGCAGTGGTGGCCGTCGTGGCGTGGTTCGGGGTGGTGGCGACCGTGCTGCTGTCGGGGCTGGGGTGGTACGTCCAGGTCCCGCCGGAGCCCGGCCTCTACGGCGACACCGGCGACGGGGCGTACGGCGTGCTCCAGCGCGTCGTCGACACCTTCAGCTACTTCACGATCTGGTCCAACATCGTCGTGGCGGTCACTGCGACGCTGCTGGCCCGCGGCAGCGACGGCCGCCGCACCCAGGTGCTGCTGCTCGACGCGCTGCTGATGATCACTGTCACGGGGATCGTCTACCAGCTGCTGCTGGCACCCTCGATCGACGTGCAGGGCTGGTCGCTGCTCACCGACCCGGTCCTGCACGTCGTGACGCCGCTGCTCACGTTGGCGGTCTGGGCCTGGGCCGGTCCGCGCGGCTGGCTCACCGTGCGCCTGCTGCCGCTCTCGCTCGTCGTGCCGCTGCTGTGGGTCGTCTGGATGCTGGCCCGCGGCGCCGTGATCGACGCCTACCCCTACGCCTTCGTCGCGGCCAACGAGCGCGGCTACCCCGCAGCGCTCGCCACGATCGCGGCCATCCTGGTCTTCGGCCTCGTCGTCGCCGCGGTGCTCACTGCGGTCGACCGGGTCCTCTCGCGTCGGCGCGCGGTCCAGCCCGCCTAGGGACGGGGGTCACCGCCACTCGACGGCAGTGCCCTCCTGGTCGTCATAGGTGTCGTTGTCGTCGTAGCCGATCCGGTCCAGCGGTGCACCTCCGGGCTCCACGACGAAGGTGACGCAGGTGTCCATCGAGCTGCCCAGCGGCGGCTCTGGCGCGGTGAACCCGACGCGGGCGCACCCGTCGACGATGGCCGGCGAGGCGATGGGGCGCAGCTGCGTGTCCCCGGACCACCCCACGACGACGTCGGCGGGGAAGAACCGCTGGGCGTCGCCGGAGACTGCTGTGAAGGTGAGGCGCGCGAAGTACGGCGTGCCCGGGATGTCGTCGAACAGCGAGGGGTCCGCCCGGGCGACGGAGGTGACGGTGAGGTCGATGACGTTGGGCTCCCCGTCCGAGGCGGCGGTGCGCTCCTCCAGCGGGATCCGTGCGGTCTCGCCGATGTCCAGGACCGTGCCGGGAGCGGTGAGCCCCAGGGATGCGCCGGGTTCCGCCGGCGCGCTCGGTCCGGGGGTCTGCGGGTCCTCACCGCCGCAGGCGACGAGCGCGAGCAGTGCCAGGACGGTGCCGGCCGCCTTGTGGCTGCGCCTCATCCGTGCAGCCTCGACGCGAGCCGGTCCAGGCCGGTCTCGACCTGCTCGTCGGTGAGCCGGAGGTCGCTGGAGACCTGCAGGCAGTGCTCGGCGATGCGATGGGCGGTGCTGCCCCCCTCGTCGACCACGCGCTTCTCCTCGCCTCGAGATCCGAGAGCATCGTGGCCTGCGCCGGGCGTGCTCAAACACCGGTCTCAGTCGGCGCCGGGCGGCCAGACGTAGGGCAGGTCGTCAGGGACGTCGGGGAAGAACCGGCGGTAGTGCCCCGGGTCCTTGCGGACCAGGGCCGAGCGGTGGCTCTCGTGCACGGACGCCTTCCCCCACCAGGGAGGGAGGCCGCCGGTCCGGGCAAGCTCGTCCTCGTCGCGGATGGACGTGACGCCATGGGTGGCGAGCTCGGCTGTCACGGTGTCGGCGACGGTGTCGGCGCGACCGCTCTCGGCCCACTCCGCACAGCACTCGAGCGTGTAGCGACCCAGGGCCTCGAGCCGTCCGGCCCACATCCGTACGGCCGGGTGGTGCCGCCACCCGTAGTCGGGCACGGTCAGCCCGCGCAGCACCTGGAGGCACTCGACGCGCTGCTTGCCGAGCCGCCGGGCGTCGAGCACCTGCACGGAACGGCGCATGTCGGCGTACGGGAGGAAGGTCTGCACCGTGCGCAACCTACGGAGGGGTGGCGGCTGCTCGCCTCGTCCCTGGGTAGAGAGGGGGCATGGGAGCACCTGAGGTGATCGCTGGCCGCTACCGCGTCGAGCGGGCGATCGGGCGTGGCGGCATGGGCACGGTCTGGCTGTGCACCGACGAGGTGCTCGGCCGGGAGGTGGCGGTCAAGCAGGTCGGGCTGCTGCCGGGGGAGTCCGCACCGGACCTGGCGCGCGCCCTGCGCGAGGCGCGTTCGTCGGCGGCGCTGAACCACCCGAATGTGGTCTCGGTCTTCGACGCCGTCGAGGACGAGCAGGGCAGGTCGTGGCTGGTGATGGAGCACGTGGACGGCAGCACGCTCACGCAGCTGGTCGAGCGTGAGGGGCGCCTCGAGCCGCGGCGGGTCGCAGCGATCGGCGCCCAGGTCGCCGGCGGGCTCGCGGCGGCCCACGCCCGCGGGACGGTGCACCGCGACGTCAAGCCCAGCAACGTGCTGGTCGACGGGGACACCGCGAAGATCAGCGACTTCGGGATCGCCCGCACCGAGGGCGACGCCACGCTGACCCGCTCGGGCCTGCTCATCGGGACGCCGCTCTACTTCTCCCCGGAGCTCGCGCGCGGGGAGGAGCCGACGCCCGCCGCGGACGTGTGGGCGCTGGGTGCCACGTTGTACGCGGCCGTCGAGGGCCGGCTGCCCGTCGAGGACCGCGGCAACCCGATCGCGACCCTGGCCGCCATCGCCTCCGCGTCCGTGCCGCGGCCCGAGCAGGCCGGCCCGCTGACCCCGGTGCTCGCCCGGATGCTCGACCCGGACCCCGGGGCGCGCTCCACGATGGCCGAGGCCGCGGCCGAGCTGGCCCGGCTCGCCGACGAGCACCCGACACAGATGCTGGAGACACCGGTGACCGCGACCGCACCCCTGGCCGCTGCGGCGTCCGTCCCGTCCGCGCCGGTGGACCCCGAGCCGACGCCCGGAACGGAGTCGACACCGGTCGTGGCGGCGCCGCCGGCCGCCCCGAGTGCGGAGCGGTCGAGGCGGCGTACGCCGGTGCTCGTCGTCGCCCTGCTGCTCCTGCTGCTCGGGGGTGCGGTCGCGGTCGCGCTGCTGCCGGGCGAGGACGAGGAGCCCGCCGCCGCGCCGGACGGGCCCAGCAGCACCGCGCCCCAGGACCCCCGGCCCAGCGGGACGTCGGAGCCGTCCGAGGAGCCGTCGGAGGAGCCCTCGGCGGAGGGGGAGGACGCCGAGCCGAGCGAGGAGGCTGCGACGACCGCGCCGGCGGCCGAGGCCGAGGCGGGGTCCGGCGAGGCCGAGGCGCTGGTCTCCGAGTACTACGGCCTCCTGCCCGACGACACCCGCACCGCGTGGGGCTACCTCGGTGGCGAGGCGCGGTCCGACGCGGGTGGGTACGGGGGATACACCGGTTTCTGGTCGACCGTCGAGTCCGTCGTCGTCGAGGGGACCTCGTCCGAGGACGGGGTCGTGACCGTGGAGCTGGTCTACGACGGTGCCGAGTCCGAGGCCCGACGGCTGGTGGTCGGCGAGCAGGGCGGCGGGCTGGTCATCCTCGACGACCTCGGTCCGGCCTGAGCGCCACGCGGTCTGGTCCGGGCGGCTCGGCGTACGCCGGCGGTGGGGAGGACTGCGGGGTGCCCCAGGCAAGAGTCGAACTTGCGACCTTTCGCTTAGGAGGCGGCTGCTCTATCCACTGAGCTACTGGGGCGGCGCAGGCCATCTTGTCAGACCCTCACGGCGACCCCGGACTTGGATCCCAGGGGTGCACAGACGCACAATCATCCACTTGGGGGAGCCTCGTACCGTCGAGCAGGCGCAGCGCCGCGCCGCTCCCCGACCGGGTGGCCGACCCGCCTCGTCGTACGACGCGTCCGGGCGCCGCCGTCCCACAGCCCGCCACCGCAGGAGATCGACCACGTGAGCACGCCCCTCCCGCCCCCCGAGGGCGAGGTCGCGACCCCGGTTCCCCGGGTGACCACGCGGGGCAAGCGACGCGCGCGGCGGCGTCGTCGCCACACCGTGGCCAAGGTGCTGGTCGCGACGCTGGTGGTGCTGGGCCTGGTGACCGGGCTGTCGGTGACCTACCTCTACCGCAGCCTCAGCGGCAACCTCACGGTGCTCGACATCGAGGACAGCCTCGTGGGCGAGCGGCCGGAGAAGGTCGAGGTCGCCGGTCCGCAGGAGCCGCTCAACGTCCTGGTGATGGGCTCGGACACCCGCGAGGGCGAGAACAACATCGACGGGCTGACCGGCGACGGCGAGCGCTCGGACACCACGCTGCTGCTGCACTTCTCCGCCGACCGCGAGCGGGCCTACGGCGTGAGCATCCCGCGCGACTCCATGGTCAATCGGCCGCAGTGCAAGAACGAGGACGGCGAGACCACCCCGGCCGCGGACTACCAGATGTGGAACGTCGCCTACCAGGTCGGCGGTCCGGCCTGCACGATCCAGCAGTTCGAGTCGCTGACCGGCATCCGGCTCGACCACTTCGTCGTCGTCGACTTCACCGGGTTCCAGGACATGGTCGACGCCGTCGGCGGGGTCGAGGTCTGCATCCCCGAGACCATCGACGACCGCAAGCACGGCATGTACCTCGAGGCCGGCACCCGCAAGCTCGAGGGCATCCAGGCGCTCAACTACGTCCGGCAGCGCTACGCGCTGTCCGGCGGCTCCGACGTCGGGCGGATGAAGCGGCAGCAGGCGTTCATCGCCTCCATGGTCAACACGGTGCTGTCCTCCGGCACGCTCGCCCGACCGGACCGGCTGCTCAACTTCCTCCAGGCCGCGACCGAGTCCCTCACCCTCGACGAGGGCCTCGGCGACCTGTGGAAGATCGCCAAGCTCGGCTACGAGTTCCGCGGCATCGGACTGGACCAGGTGCAGTTCATGACCATCCCGATCGAGGTCGACCCCAACGACCCCAACCGGCTGGTGTGGACCGAGGACGCCGACGACGTCTGGAACAAGCTGAAGAACGACGAGCCGCTCAGCCGGCGTCTGGCCACCGACGTCATCACCGCCGGCAGCGTCCCGGGCGCCTCGGGCTCAGAGGAGCCTTCCGCCGGCGGGTCGGACACCGGCTCCCAGGCGAGCGGGTCCGGCTCGGGCGACGGACCCGGCGTGCCGACCGCCTCCGACGAGGCGCTCGCCGCGGCCGGGCTCTGCACGTGAGCGGGGAGGGCCCCGGCGGCACGGACGGCCCCGGTGGCACGGACGGCCCCGGTGGCACGGACGCGGCCGCCCGGCGGCGTACGTCGGAGTGGGAGCGGGCCCGGCGGCGGGCCGAGGTCTTCGGCGAGACCCTGCCGGAGACGACCTCGGACGAGCGCGACACCGGGGGCTCGCGCGGCCCGCGGGACGGCGACACCTGGCTCATCGAGCAGGTGCCGCCGCACCACGGCGACTGAGGAAGACCCACCGACCCGCCACCCGCGGACGTCATGCGCCCCGCGTCAGGGACCGTCCTGCCCGTATGACGTCCCGCGCCGGGGACGGTGGGACGTCATACGAGCCGAGGAGCAGGCCGTCCTGCCCGTATGACGTCCCGTGCGTCGAGACCGTCAGGCGGTGGGGCCGGCCTGGCCCGCGCGCAGGGCGTCGCGGATCTCGCGGAGCAGCAGGGTGTCCTCGGGGGTGCCCGGAGGGGCCGAGGGGAAGTACTTCTCCTTGGCCTTGGTGTAGGGCATGACGATGAGGAAGTAGACGACCGCGGCGAGGATCACGAACGAGATCACCGCGTTCATGAAGGCGCCGAAGGAGTTCGCCTCGTTGCTGAAGATGTCGTCGACCGACGAGGGCAGCTGGGCGGTCAGCCAGTTGGTGAAGGTGGTGACGACCAGGCCGAAGGCGGTGCCGATGATGACCGCGACCGCGAGGTCGACGAGGTTCCCGCGGAGCAGGAAGTTCTTGAAGCCGCTCATGTGTGGCGCCCTCTCTGTGCGGCGGCCCGAGTGGCCGCGTCCGGCCGCAGGCTAGCGGGACCAGGCGTAGGTCAGGAAGGTCGCCGCGGCGGCGGTGGACACGCGCGGCAGCTCGGCCGCGGCCACGCCCAGGACAACGAGCCTCCCACCGGCCGGACCGACCGGTCCGGCCGCACCGGTGGAGGAGTCGGGGCCGGGCAGCGCGAGGACCGGCACCCCCTGGGCCACCACCTCCGACGTCGCGCCCTGCGGGTCGGTGGCGACCAGGTCGATGCGATCGCCCACCTGCAGCAGCCCGACCGTCCCGGCGTCGGGCAGCCGCACCGGCAGCGCGAGCCGGTCGGTGCCGGCCAGCGCCTCCTCGGCCCACGGCGCCCCCACGACGCGTACGCCGGTCAGCGGCTCGCCCCGTGACACCGGCCCGGCCAGCGTGCGGCCGGCCGGGTCCGTGAGCAGGTCGTCCGGCAGCGTCTCCGGCGGCAGCGCGACGGTGGTCAGGTCGGTCGACGCCAGCACGGCCCCGGCCGGCAGGTCGCGCGCCGCCACCGTCACCGCGACCACCTCCGGGGGAGGGGCGGCCACGGCCCGCACGCCCGCGACCACCGCGAGCGCGGCACACGCCGCGGCCAGCAGCCGGCGTCGCCCCAGCACGGCACGGCGCACCCGCCGCCGGGCGAGGGCCAGGCGGCGGCGTACGTCGGAGGGAGGAGGGGTGCCGGGTGCGTCGAGGGACATGCCCGGACGCTAGGCCGATCGGTCCGAGGGTGCGCCGCCCTCTCCACAGGTCCGGTCATCCGACCCGGTGGTCGAGGTGCGAGCGCAGCGAGCCTCGAGACCGGCGGTGGCGGGGTCTCGTGGCTCGCCGCCGGCGCTCCTCGCACCTCGACCGGCGAGGACCGGAGTGGCGGTCAGGAGGCGGCGGCGCTGCTGGTGCTCGGGCCGCCGGAGGAGCCGGAGGAGCTGGTGCTGCTGGAGGACGACGCGGCGGCGCCGGCCTTCTCGCCCGAGCCGGAGCTGGCGGAGCTCGACGAGCCGGAGTCCGTCGAGCCGGAGCTCCCGGCCGTGGAGCTGCTCGAGCTCGAGCGGCTGTCGGTGCGGTAGAAGCCGGAGCCCTTGAAGACGACGCCGACGGCGTTGTAGACCTTGCGCAGCCGGCCCTGGCACTGCGGGCACACGGTCAGCGAGGCGTCGGAGAAGCTCTGGACCTGCTCGAAGGCGTGGTCGCACTCGGTGCAGGCGTACTGGTAGGTCGGCATCGGGTCCCCTTCGGTGCAGGCGGGTGGCCGGGAGGTGTGGGCCGAGGTCGGCTGGCACTCTGCCCTGGCGAGTGCCAATGGTACGGCACGGCAGAATGGCTCGCACCATGAGCGAGGACACGCGCGCGGCCGTCCCCCTGCGCTGGTGGCGCGCGTTCCGCGGGCTGCCTGACGGGCTGCGCGTGACGACGTACGTCGCCGTCGGCCTGGTCCTGGCGCTGGTGGTGACGGGTCTGTTCGCCACCGCGCTGGTGCGGCGGCCGCTGCCCCAGGTCTCCGGGGAGGTCGAGGTCCCAGGGCTGTCGGCACCGGTGACGGTCCTGCGCGACGCAGCCGGGGTGCCGCACGTCTACGCCGAGACGACCGCCGACCTCGCGCTGGCCCAGGGCTACGTCACCGCGCAGGAGCGGTTCTTCCAGATGGACGTGCGCCGCCGCAGTGCGTCCGGCACCCTCGCCGCGCTGGTCGGCGAGGGCGCGCTGCCCGGCGACCGCGCTGCCCGCACCCTCGGCCTGCGCCGGGTCGCCGAGCGCGAGCTGGCGCTGCTCAGCCCCGACGCCCGCGCGTTCCTGGAGGCGTACGCCGACGGCGTGAACGCCTACCTCGCGCAGTCGGCGCCCTCGCAGCTGGCCGTGGAGTACACCCTGCTCGACCTCGACGGTGCCGACCTGGCCCCGGCCGACTGGTCGGCGGTCGACACCCTGACCTGGCTCAAGGCCTGGGGCTGGGACCTCGGGGGCGCGGCCGCGGCCGAGGACGAGGTCGCCCGGGTCCTGACCGCCGACGCGGTCGGCTCGACGCGCGCGGCGACGCTGTGGCCGACCCCGCCCGACGACGTGGTGCCCGTGGTCCCGGGAGGGGCCGTCGTGGACGCTCGCTTCGAGCCCGACGCCACCGAGACCACGACCCGCAACCCGCTGCGTCCCGCGCCGGGTCCTCCCGGAGCGGCCGCTCTCGCCGCGGCCGGAGCTGCCCTCGACGCCCTCCCGACGTGGGCCGGGCGCGGTCCCGGCGCCGGCAGCAACGCCGTGGTCGTCTCCGGGGAGCGCACCTCCACCGGCGCCCCGCTGCTGGCCGCCGACCCCCACCTCGCCACCGAGGTCCCCGGTCCCTGGATGCAGGTGGGCCTGCACTGCCGCGAGGTCGGACCCGCCTGTCCCTACGACGTGGCCGGCTTCTCCCTGCCCGGCGTCCCCGGCGTGGTGCAGGGTCACAACGCCGAGGTCGCGTGGGGCGCGGCCGCCGCCGGTCCCGACACCGCCGACCTGGTGGTCGAGCGGCTGCGTGCGGGCGCGGCCGGTGACGAGGTGCTCGTCGGCGAGCGCTGGCGTCCGGTGCGCACCCGCACCGAGACCATCGAGGTCGCCGGGGCCGAGGACGTCGAGATCGAGGTGCGCAGCACCCGGCACGGGCCGTTGCTCTCCGACGTCGATCCCGACGCTGCCGCCACGGGGGAGGCCTCCACCATCGGCCGGGGTGCGGACCTCGACGAGGAGCTGGCGGTCGCGGTGCAGTGGGTCGGCCTGCGGCCCGCGCCCTCCCTCGACGGGCTGCTCGGGCTCGCGCTCGCCGACGACGTGGAGGAGGCGCGCCGCGCGACGGCCGCCCTCGCCGTACCTCCCCTCGACGTCGTGCTCGCCGACCGCGCCGGCACGGTCGGCGTCCAGGTCGCGGGGGCCGTGCCCGTGCGCAAGTCCGGCCGCGACGGCACCCTGCCCGCCGCCGGCTGGCGCCCCGAGGACGACTGGACGGGTGAGGTCCTGCCGGCCACCGCCCTGCCGTTCACCACCGACCCGCTCGACGGCGTGGCGGTCGCGGCCAACCAGGTCCCCGTCGACCAGGACTACCCCTACCTCCTCGGCCAGGGCTTCGACCCCGGCCAGCGCGCCTCCCGGCTCCGCGACCTGCTGGTCGCCGGCGAGCAGTCGGTGGCGAGCGTGGAGGAGGTGCAGCGCGACGAGGTCTCGACGCTGGCACCCGTGCTCGTCCCGGCACTCCTGCGCATCGACCTCGACGAGGGGTACGCCGACGACGGGCAGCAGCTGCTGCGCGGCTGGGACCTCGACCAGCCGGCCGACGGCCCGGGCTCGGCCGCGGCGGCGTACCTCAACGCGACCTGGCGCGAGCTGCTGGCCGCCACCTTCCACGACGAGCTCCTGCCGAGCACCTGGCCCGACGGGGGACCCCGCTGGATTCAGGTGGTCGGCGGGCTGCTCGAGGAGCCGGACGACCCCTGGTGGGACGACACCGCGACCGACCGGGTCGAGCGGCGCGACGACGTGCTCAGGGCCGCGATGCTCGAGGCGCGCGACGAGCTGGTGCGCCGCCAGGCCCAGGACGCCGAGCGGTGGACCTGGGGCCACCAGCACCTGCTGCGGCTCACCTCGCCCGGGCTGCTCGGCGACGGCGCGGCGGTGGGTCTGGCGCGGCGGGTCGTCGAGCCCGACCCGTGGCCGGTCGGCGGTGGGCCGGGCTCGGTCGACACCACCTCCTGGGACCCGGTGCTGGGCTTCGAGGTCACGACCGGCCCGTCGATGCGGATGGTGCTGTCGCTGGCGGACTGGGACGACTCGCGCTGGGTCGCGCTCACCGGCGTCTCGGGGCACCCCGCCTCCGAGCACTACACCGACCAGACCGACCTGCTGGTGCGCGGGGAGTCCCTGCCGTTCCCCTTCACCCCCGAGGCCGTCGCCGCGGCCGCCGAGGACGAGCTCACCCTCCTGCCGGCTCCCTGAGACCGCCGACGGCTCGAGGGTTCGGAGCTGACGGTTCGGCGGTCCCGGTCAGAAGCGGACGACCCGGGTGGGGGTGGCTGCGCCGGTGACGTGCCGGTCGTGGGGGGCGCCGGGGACGTCGAGGCCGACCTCGTCGTCGTGCAGCAGCACCCAGGTCGGCGTACCGACCGGGACCCGGAGCAGCGCCCGGTCGTAGGAGCCGCCGCCGCGGCCCAGCCGCAGCCCGGCGGGGGAGACGGCCAGGCCGGGGACGAGCACGACGTCGGCGGTGGCGACGGCGTCGGGGCCCAGCCGCGGGCCCTGCGGCTCGAGCAGCCCGCGCGGGGCGGGGGCCAGGTCGGCGTCGCTCGTGTGCACGGCCCAGTCCAGGTCGAGGTCGGGCAGCAGCACGGGCAGCAGCACCCGCCGCCCGGCCGCACGCAGCCCGGCCAGCAGCGGGCCGGTCGCGGGCTCGCCGCCGACCCCGACGTACGCCGCCACGGTGGCGGCCCGGCGCAGCTCGGGCGTGCCCAGCAGCACCGCGGCGAGGTCCTCGGCGACCTGCCGACGCTCGAGCAGCGGCCGGCGGCGACGGGCGGTGACCACCCGGTCGCGGAGGGCCGTCTTGCTCGCGGCGACCGGGTCGGCCGGGTGCGGCGGACGACCGGGTTCCGGAGGGGTTTGCGCGGAGGGCACGGACCGACCCTACGATCGTGGCCATGGGTTCACCTGGCTTGAAGGCCGCTCGCGAGAAGATGGTCGCCGAGGGCGTCGACGAGGTGGCGATCGAGACGTTCGCCCACTACTACCGGCTCCTCGAGCACGGTGAGACCGGGATGATCCCCGAGGCGAGCATCGAGCCGATCGACATGGAGTCGCTGGCCGACGTCGAGGTCGACCCGGAGGCCGCCGCCGCGGCCATCCGCACGACGGCGGTGATCAAGCTCAACGGCGGGCTCGGCACCTCGATGGGCATGGACCGCGCCAAGTCCCTGCTGTGCGTGCGCAAGGGGATGAGCTTCCTCGACATCATCTGCCGCCAGGTGCTGCACCTGCGCTCCGAGCACGGCGCCCCCCTGCCACTGATCTTCATGAACAGCTTCCGCACCTCCGAGGACACCATGGCCGCGGTCGCGCGCTACGACGCGCTGCCGGTGGCCGGGCTGCCGCTGGAGTTCCTGCAGAACAAGGAGCCCAAGCTCCTGGCCGAGGACCTCACGCCGGTCAGCTGGCCCAAGGACCCCGACCTCGAGTGGTGCCCGCCGGGCCACGGCGACATCTACACCGCGCTGGTCGGCACCGGGCTGCTCGACCAGCTGCTCGACGCCGGCTACGAGCGCGTCTTCGTCTCCAACTCCGACAACCTCGGCGCCGTCCCCGACCCGCGGCTCGCAGGCTGGTTCGCCCAGTCCGGTGCGCCCTTCGCGATCGAGGCCGTGCGGCGTACCGCCTCCGACCGCAAGGGTGGCCACTTCGCCCGGCGGAAGTCCGACGGGCGGCTGGTCCTGCGCGAGACCGCGCAGACCCTCGAGGAGGACAAGGCGGCGCTGGCCGACCTCGACCGCCACCGCTTCTGCTCCACCAACAACCTGTGGGTCGACCTGCGCGCGCTGCGTGAGGTGATGGACCAGCGCGGCAACATCCTCGGCCTGCCGCTGATCCGCAACACCAAGAACGTCGACCCGGGCGACAAGAGCAGCCCCGAGGTCATCCAGGTCGAGACCGCCATGGGTGCGGCGATCGAGGTCTTCGAGGGCGCCACCCTCATCGAGGTCGGTCGCGACCGGTTCGTCCCGGTGAAGACCACCAACGACCTGCTCGTCCTGCGCTCGGACGTCTACGACATCGGCCGCGACTTCGTCCTCGACCAGGCCGCAGACCGGGTGCCGTTCGTCGACCTCGACGACGCGGTGTTCAAGCTGGTGACCGAGTTCGACAAGCGCTTCCCCGAGGGCGCCCCCTCGCTCAAGGCGGCCAGCTCGTTGAGGGTCGCCGGTGACGTCACCTTCGGCCACGGCGTGCAGGTGGTCGGCGACGTGACCGTCGAGGGCGGCAAGGGCACCCGGGTCGACGCCGGGACCGTGCTCACCGGCGCGACGGACGCCTGAGCACGTGGGCGACCACGCGGCTCCCGCGCCGATCACCGTCGAGCAGCACCTCGAGCGGATCCTCGCCGCCGTCGAGCCGCTCCCCGCGGCCGCGCAGCCGCTGATGGACGCCCTCGGCCTGGCCGCCGCCGAGCCGGTCACCGCGCCGCACTCGCTGCCAGCCTTCGACAACTCCGCGATGGACGGGTACGCCGTCCGGCTGGCCGACGTGGTCACCGCGACCCCCGAGGCGCCGGTGCACCTGCCCGTGGTCGGTGCGATCGGGGCCGGTGCGGCCGACCTGCGGGTGCTCCCCGAGGGCACCGCCGCCAAGATCATGACCGGCGCCCCGGTGCCCGAGGGCTGCGACGCGGTCGTCCCCTACGAGTGGACCGACGCCGGCGCCGAGCACGTGCGGATCGAGCGGGCCCCCGAGCTGCGCCAGCACGTCCGTGCCGCCGGCGAGGACGTCACCGAGGGCGACCGGGTGATCGAGGCCGGCACCGTCCTCGGCCCGCGCCAGCTCGGCCTGCTCGCCTCGCTGGGCCACGCCCGGGTCGCCGTGCGGCACCGCCCCCGGGTCGTGGTGCTCTCCACCGGCTCCGAGCTGCGCGAGCCGGGTCAGCCGCTGGGCCACGACTCGATCCACGACGGGAACTCCTACCTCCTGGCCGCGGCCGCCCGCCGTGCCGGCGCGGTCGCCTACCGGGTGGGGATCGTCCCCGACCAGCCCGAGGCCTTCCTCGCGGCGCTGGAGGAGCAGCTGGTCCGCGCCGATGTCGTCGTCACCTCCGGCGGGGTCTCGATGGGTGACTACGACGTCGTCAAGGCGGCGCTGCGTCCGCTGGGCACGGTCTGGTTCGGGCCGGTGGCGATGCAGCCCGGCAAGCCGCAGGGCTTCGGCCACGTCGGCGAGGACCGGGTGCCGATCTTCACGCTCCCGGGCAACCCGGTCTCGGCGTACCTCTCCTTCGAGCTCTTCGTGCTGCCGGCGCTGCGCAAGATGATGGGCCTGACCCCGTGGTCGCGGCCCGCGGTCAGCGCGCGGCTCACCCACGCCATCACCTCCCCGCCCGGCCGCCGCCAGCTGCTGCGCGCGCACCTCGACCCCGCCGACGGCACCGTCAGCCCGGTCGGCGGCCCCGGCTCGCACCTCGTGGGCGGCCTGGCCGACGCCGACGCACTGGTCGTCGTGCCCGAGGACGTCACCGCGCTCGAGGCGGGCGCGGTCGTGAGCGTGCTGCCGATGGACTCCGGCCTCGAGGGAGGGCACTGAGATGGCCGAGTCCGATCGCCTCACGCACGTCGACGAGCACGGCGCCGCCCGCATGGTCGACGTCTCGGAGAAGGCGGTGACCGCCCGCTCGGCCACGGCGTCGGGCCGGGTGCTGGTCAGCCCGCAGGTCGTGGCGCTGCTGCGCGGCGAGGGCGTGCCCAAGGGCGACGCGCTCGCGGTCGCCCGGCTCGCCGGCATCATGGGCGCCAAGCGCACCCCCGACCTCGTGCCGCTGTGCCACCCGCTCGCGATCTCGGGCGTCGTGGTCGACCTCTCGGTCGCCGACGACGCCGTCGAGATCAGCGCCACCGTGCGCACGACCGACCGCACCGGCGTCGAGATGGAGGCCCTGACCGCGGTGTCGGTCGCCGCGCTCACCGTCGTCGACATGGTCAAGGCCGTCGACAAGGCCGCGGTCATCACCGACGTGCAGGTCGAGGCCAAGTCGGGTGGCCGCTCGGGGGAGTGGACCCGCTCGTGAGCGAGGAGCAGCCGGCACCCCTGGTGCTGCCCGCCGCCGTCGTCGTCGCCTCCAACCGCGCCGCGGCCGGGGTGTACGCCGACGAGACCGGCCCCCTGATCGTCGAGGCGCTCCGCGGCTGGGGCTTCTCGGTCGAGGCCCCCGCGGTCGTCCCGGACGGCGACCCCGTCGGGGAGGCGATCGCTGCGGCGGTCGCTGCCGGCGCCCGGGTCGTGCTCACCACCGGCGGCACCGGTCTCACGCCCACCGACCGCACCCCCGAGGCGACCCGCCCGTTGCTGGACCGCGAGGTCCCCGGCCTCGCCGAGGCGATCCGCGCCCACGGCGCCGCCAAGGGCGTCCCGACCGCGGTGCTGTCGCGCGGGATCGCGGGGGTCGCTGGCCACTGCCTGGTCGTGAACCTCCCGGGCTCGCGTGGCGGGGTCAAGGACGGGCTTGCCGTGCTCGAGCCCGTGCTGCGCCACGCGGTGGAGCAGGTCGTCGGGAGCGACCACTGACCAGCCCGCCGCGCGCACCCCGCGGCTCGTGGCCGGTGCGGCTGGCCGACCCCGCGCGCCCCGACGTGCTGCTGCGGCCGCTGCGCCTCACCGACGCCAGGGCGTGGCGTGAGACCCGGCAGCGCAACGCCACCTGGCTGGTGCCGTGGGACGCGACCGTCCCGCCGGGTTCCACGGAGCGCGCCACCACCTTCACCGCCCTCGTGCGACGGCTGCGCCACCAGGCGCGGCAGGGCTCGACGTACCCCTTCGTCATCGAGGTCGACGGCGAGTTCGCCGGACAGGTCACGGTCAACAACATCGTCGGCGGGTCCGCACGCTTCGCCTCGGTGGGCTACTGGATCGACCAGCGCCACGCTGGGCGCGGGATCGTGCCGCTGGCGGTCGCGCTGGTGATCGACCACCTCTTCTGGACCGTCAAGCTGCACCGTGTCGAGATCGCGATCCGCCCCGAGAACAGCAACTCGCTGCGGGTCGTGGAGAAGCTCGGCATCCGCGAGATCGGCTACGCGCCGAAGTACCTCCACATCGACGGCGAGTGGCGCGACCACCGGCTCTACGCGGTGACCGTCGAGGAGACCGGACCGCGCGGGTTGGTCGCTCGGGTCCTCGAGGGCTGAGCCGGCTGTTCCCGTTGGTCGAGGGGCGAGGAGCGTCGGCGACGAGCTACGAGACCCCGTCCGCCGTGCCGGTGCGTCCGGGGAGTGTCCGGACCGCGCCGGTCCGCTGTCCGGACTTGTCCGGGAACGCTGTTCCCGGTGGCGCAGCGCTCCGGATAGTCGCACGATCGTAGTGGTCGACCGGTGTGCTGCTCCTCCCTGGGTGGTGCCGGGACCGCTCCTCCCTGGGCGGCTCCGGACCGGACGACAGTACGCCCCGGCCGCCGCCCTCCGACCCGTCCCCACCGGTCGACGCGGCGGCCGGGGGCGGGGGTGGTGACGCTGGACCGCGTGGCAGCCACACCAGTCACACCAGCAATTTGCGACACACGGGTAGACATCCGCCCCACCCTGCGCTATCGCCCCTAGCCTTCCGTGCGTGGACCTCAGCCCCCTCATCTTCGTGGCACTCGCCGTCGCCTGGGCCGTCTACCTGGTCCCCCAGGCCTTGCGGCACCACGACGAGGTGGTGCGCAGCCGCTCGGTCGACCGGTTCTCCCACACCATGCGCGTGCTCGCGCGTAGGGAGCCGGTCAGCCGCTCCTCCTCCCGTCTCGTCGTCACCCCCGGGCGGGTCCCCTCCGCCCCGGTGGTGACGACGAAGGCCTCGGCCGCTCCCACGGCCGACGCCCCTGCCGCCGCCGAGGCCGCCCCCGTCCCCGTCCCGGTCTCCGTACGCCGGGAGGCGGCCCGGCGCGCCGCCCGACGGCGCCGGCGGGTGCTCTCGGTCCTCCTGCTGCTGCTGGTCCTCACCGGCGCCCTGGTCGCCGCCCGGCTGCTGGCCTGGCCGGTGCTGCTGCTCCCCGTCGTCCTGCTCCTCGTCTGGCTGGTCGCCTGCCGGCTCATGGTCCGCCGCGAGCGCGGGATCTCCGGACCGCTCGCGCGCATCCCGGACACCGTCCTCCCCGAGGCCGCCCCGGCCTTCGTGGCTGCGCCTGCCGGTCCCGCCGGCGAGGACACCCAGGAGGTGGCCGTGGTCTCCGCGCCCTTGGCCGAGGAGGCCGTCTCCGGCGTCCTGCCCCCTGTCGCCGAGGACGCGTCCCTCGACGCGCCGACGCCGCGCGCGCCAGCCGCTGCCGGGCTCTGGGAGCCGGTGCCGGTCACGCTGCCGACGTACGTCTCCAAGCCGGCGGCCGAGCGCCGCTCGGTGCGCACCATCGACCTCGACGCCACCGGGGTGTGGACCTCGGGCCGCACCGAGGCCGACGCCGCGCTGGTCCGCGACGCCGAGCAGCGGGCGCGCCGCGACGAGGGCGAGGCCCCCGGTCGCGCGGTCGGCTCCTGACCCGGGTCGGCCACCGGGTGCGAGGGTGGGGCGATTCGATCGGCCACCGGCCCCGGTGCTAACGTGAGCCTCCGCGTCGTGAGGCGCGAGAGCACAACCTGGGGCTGTGGCGCAGTTGGTAGCGCGTCTCGTTCGCAATGAGAAGGCCAGGGGTTCGAATCCCCTCAGCTCCACCAGGCACCCGCAGCCCTCGGCTGCGGGTTCGTCGTTGGTAGCGCACTCTGCCGGTTGGCAATGAGAAGGCCAGGGGTTCGAATCCCCTCAGCTCCACCAGGCACCCGCAGCCCTCGGCTGCGGGTTCGTCGTCGGTGGCGCCGGCTCAGCGCGACGTGGAGCGGATGAGCTCCTGCGCCAGGTCGCGGAGCTTGACGTTGCCGGTGGAGGAGGCGCGGGTGAGGAAGGCGAAGGCGCGCTCGGCGTCGAGGCCGAAGCGCTCCATGACGATGCCGGTGGCCTGGCCGATGACCGTGCGTGTCTCGAGGGCCTGGGTGAGCTGTTCGGCCTCCTGCGCGTGACCGAGCACGAGCGCGACGTGCCGGGCCAGGAGCCGGGCCGTCTCCAGCGATTCCGCGCCGATGACGTCGTGGCTGGTGGAGTAGAGGTTCAGTCCGCCGACATGGCGGCCGCGGCTGAAGAGCCGGATGCCCACCTGCGCCTGCACACCCCGGGCCAGGGCCGTGCGGACGTACGCCGGCCAGCGCTGCTCGTGCCGCAGCGGCGTGGACTCCACGACCGGCTCGGCCTCGGCCGCCTCCACGCACGGCCCTTCGCCGAGGTCGTACTGCACCTGGTCGAGCTCCCAGACCAGGGCGCTCGTGCCGGCGCGCGTCTCCAGCGCGCCGCCGCGACGCAGCGAGATGCTGACGTGCTCGAACTCCGGGACCGAGCTGGCGGTGGCATGGACGACCGCCTCGAGCGCCTCGGCCGTCGAGGCGCTCTCGTCGAGCCGCTCCGTGGTGAGGGCCAGTGCGGCTGCGGCGGAGAGATCGGTGTGCTCCATGGTGCCTCGTCTCCTCAACCCGAGCGGCTCTTCTCGACTGCCGACACCCGGTGCCCGTGCGCCGCACTCCCAGCCGGCTCGATGGGGTGAGCCGGCGAGGGGAGGGGCCGCGCGGCTCACCCGTCCGCGCGAGGGCCGATCGGGGAGGAGCGGGAACCACGGCTTCCGCGGCACGACCACGTGTCCCGGACCACGCGGACCGGCGTGGTGCCGGAGCGCCCGGGACGCGGAGCGACCTCGCTCCTGCCGGGGAGGGCGGGTGCTGCCGCGGATCAGGCGGCGATGCCCGCGTGCATCTCCCAGACCAGCACCTCGGCCGCCTCGGTCGCCGTCACGCGCTGCCCGCCGGTGGCGGTGAAGCGCACGGCGTCGCCGGTGCCCAGCGGACCCGCGCCCTCGAGCACGACCGCACCGACCGGCACGAACAGGTGCAGGTAGGGGGCGTCGGGCAGCTCGACCGTCTGGCCGGGCTGGAGTCGCGCGACGTGCAGCGCGGCGTACCGGTTGCGGATCCGGATCGCGGAGACGTCGCGGTGCTTGTCCATGCCCGAGGCGACCGGGACCAGGCCGCCGGAGAGCAGCTCGTCCTCGATCTCGAGCTGCTCGTAGCCCGGGACGATCCCGGGCTCGTCGGGCACGACCCACATCTGCACGAAGTGCACCGGGTCCTCGTGCCGCTCGCCCTGCAGGCGCCAGGCGTCGTTCTTCTCCGAGTGCAGGATGCCGGTGCCGGCGCTCATCCGCTGGGCCAGGCCGGGGTAGATGACGCCGTTGTGGCCCTCGGAGTCCTGGTGCACCAGGGAGCCGCGCAGGACCCAGGTCACGATCTCCATGTCGCGGTGCGGGTGGGTGTCGAAGCCGGTGCCGGGGTCCACGACGTCGTCGTTGTTGACCAGCAGCAGCCCGTGGTGGGTGTTGCGCGGGTCGTGGTGACGACCGAACGAGAAGGAGTGCTTGGAGTCCAGCCACCCGAACTGCGAGGAGAACCGGTCCTCGGCGCGGCGGACGTCGATCTCGGGGGTGAGCTGGATGGTCATCGGTGCTCCTGGGGTGGCGGTGCGGTCGTCACTCACTCAAGGTAGATGACCATTCAATTGTTCCGTGGCACGGCAGGGCGCTGGGGGAGGGTGCGGGTCAGGGGCTCAGGCGGTCGGTGCCGTGGGCGGCACGTGGGCCGGGCGCTCGGCCAGCTCCAGCACCTGGGCGACGAGCTCCATGATCTTGAACGGCTTGGGCACGAAGGCGTCGGCGCCCGCGCGCAGCGCGATGGCCCGGTCCTCGGCCCCGGCGTACGCCGTCAGCAGCATGGTCCGGGCCGGGTGGCCGGCAGCCCGCAGCGCGGCGAGCACGTCGAGCCCGTTGCGGTCGCCGGGCAGGGCGAGGTCGAGCACCACGACGTCGATGTCGCGGCGTTCGGCGAGTGCCAGCGCCTCCTCGCCGTCCCCCGCGCTGAGCACCTCGTCGACGGCGGTGCCCAGCAGGGTGGTGACCAGGTCGCGGATGTCGGGGTCGTCCTCGACGATGAGCACGGTCGTCATCCGGTGTCCTCCTGAGGGGAAGTGCGGCCCGGGTCGTGGCCCGGGACCGAGGTCGTGACCAGGCGGTCGGCGAGCTCGCGGATCCGCACCGCGAGGGCGGGCAGCCGCTGGAGGGCCGACTCCCGGGCCGCGGCGGAGACCCCCGCCTCGGCGCCCTCGGCGCCGACCATGAAGGTGGCGACCTCGAGCGCGGTGAGGGCGTTGTGCAGGTCGTGCGCGGCCCGCTCGGCCTCGGTGCGCCGGACCCCACTGCCGACGGCGGTGTCGGCGTGCGGGGCGGGTCCCGCAGCCGCGGCGGCGGACCCCGACGGTGCCGTGGGAGCTGCGACGGCCGGGCTGTGCGGGACCTGCCACCGGTAGCCGACGCCCGCCTCGGTCCGCAGCGGGGTGCTCCCCTCGGCGTCGGCGAGCTTGCTGCGCAGCGAGCGGATGTGGACGCGGAGCGACTCCACGGTCTCCGCACCGTGACGGTCCGACCAGCCGGCGTCGATGAGAGCACGGTGGCTGACCACGAGGCCGGCCCGCGCCACCAGGGCGTCCAGCAGCCGCCACTCGATGGGGGTGAGGTGGACGGGACGGCCCTCCACGGTGACGGTCCGCGCCACGCGGTCGACGGTCACCGCGCCGTGCACGGTGACGGAGGAGGAGCGCAGCTCGGGCCGGCGGGCCAGGGCCCGCAGCCGGGCCTCGAGCTCGGCGAGCCGGAACGGCTTGCCCAGGAAGTCGTCCGCGCCGGCGTCCAGCGCCTCGACCCGTCGCGCGGGGTCGGTCGAGCCGGTCAGCACCAGCACGGGCACCGCGGACTGGTCGCGGATCTCGCCGAGCAGCTCCAGACCGTCGGCGTCGGGGAGACCGAGGTCCACCACGACCACGTCGGGGTCGGTCTCGCGGGCCAGCTCGCGGCCGGTGGCCGCGGTGCGCGCCAGCCGCACCCGGTGGCCCAGGGACTCCAGTGCCGAGGAGAGGGCGTCCCCGAGGAGCTGGTCGTCGTCGACGACCAGGACGCGGACCGAGGTCGGCTCGAGGTGGGTGGTCGTCGTCATGCCTGCTCCCCGATCCGGACCCTGTCACGGCGTACGTCGTCGTGCTCCTGGGCGAGGGGCTCCGCCGGGACCGGTGCCGGTGCGACCGGGAGGCGGATCTCGAAGGTGGAGCCCGCCCCCTCGCGGGGGACGTAGCGCGCCGAGCCGCCGTGCGCCCGCGCGATCAGGTCCACGATCGGCAGACCGAGTCCGGTGCCCGGGATGGCCATGTCGGTCACGGTACGGGCTCGGAAGAAGCGTTCGAAGACATGACGTCGGTCGCCCTCGCTCACGCCGAGCCCGGTGTCGGTGACCGACCAGACGAGGCAGTCCCCGTCGTGGCGCGAGGCGATGCGCACGGCCCCGCCCTCGGGAGTGAACTTGACGGCGTTGCTGACCAGGTTGAAGAGCGCCCGCTCGAGCTCGTCGGCGTCCCCGAGCACGGTGGCGTCCGCGGCCAGGTCGTCGTACGTCAGCTCGAGGTCGCGCCCCTCGGCGAGGTCCACGGCCTGGTGGACCACGAGCTCCACCACGTCGCCGGCCCGCACGGCGACGTGCCGGGCAGCCGCGCGCGACTCCACCGCGGTCAGCGTCAGCAGGTCCTCCACCAGCATCAGCAGCCGGCGCCCGCTGCGGTGCAGCCGGTCCACGACCCGCTCCTGGTCCTCGGTCAGGGGGCCGGGGATGTGCGCGGCCAGCAGCTGGGTGTTGCCGAGGATGGTCGTGAGCGGGGTGCGCAGCTCGTGGCTGACCGCGGAGACGAAGTCGTTCTCCATCCGGTGGACCCGCTCCAGCTCGGCCACGGAGGCCCGCTCCCGGGCCAGGGCGTCGCGCAGCCGCTGCTTGACCTCGAGCCGGTCGGTGACGTCGGCGGCGACGGCGAGGTAGCCCTCGAGCTCACCCGTGGGGGAGCGGACCTCGGTCACGTTGACCGAGACCACCAGGGTGGAGCCGTCCTTGCGGCGCCACGTGCGGTCGGCCTTCATCACACCCGAGGTGACCACGGGTGGGACCAGCACCTCGGGGTCCGGGCCGATGACACCCATGAGGGCCGCGCAGGCCGTGGACCCCTCTGCCTCGAGGTAGACCTCGGCCGGGTGCCGGCCCACGACCTCGCTCGCCGACCAGCCGAGCATCCGCTCCGCACCGACGTTGAAGAACCGGATCACGCAATCACGGTCGGTGCCGATCATCGCGCTCTCGGTGGTCGAGGAGAGCACCGACTCCGCGGTGGTCAGCGCCGAGGTCCGCTGCTCGACCAGGATGACGAGCGGGATGGTGACCAGGAACAGCACCGCAAGGTAGAGCTGGGCCAGGATGTCGCCGTCGTCGCGGGTCAGCGAGGCCTGCAGGGCCAGGGGCCCCTGGCCCCGCGCGGTGGTGAAGGTGGTCACGAAGCCGACCGCGACCAGGAGGGCGGAGACCTCGCGCCGCGGGAGCTGGAGGCCGGCCCAGACCATGGCCGGCAGGGGGAGGAACGCGCTGGCGGCGACGCCCACGCCCGCGACGAAGGCGGTCCCGAAGACCAGCAGCGTCGCGAGGGCGATGCCGGCGCGGACGAGCACCGGGCGGGACAACGCGCCCGCACGCGCCTGCTCGTCCCCGCCCAGGGAGAGCACGAGGGGGAGGAGGAGCAGCTGCGAGGTGACGTGCGTGGCCAGCACGTGCTGCGCGGTGTCGAGGAGGGACCCGTCGAGCATCGCCCAGACGGTGAGGCCGGCGATGACGGCGATCACCGTGGCGCCTGCCAGCGCGGCGAGCACCAGCCGCACGATGTCGCTCCCGGTCCGGAGCACGGGCCGGTCGCGGTGGGCACCGAGCGCCCAGGCGGCCACGAGTGCCTCCAGGGCGTTGCCCACGCCGAAGATCGACGAGACCGCGACCGAGCGGCCGCCGAGGAGGTTGGCCAGGCCCGTGACCACGACCAGGCCCGCGACCAGGACCGCCCAGCGGCGTACGGGGCTGAAGACGAGCAGGGCCGTGGCCAGCCCGGCCGCCGGCCACCACGACGCCACCTGCGAGCCGCTCGGTGCCAGGCCCACGGCGCTGGTGCTCGCCAGCAGGATGGCGAGGTACGCCGCGGGCACGAGCACGCGTGGAGTGCCCAGCACCCGTCGCGCGGTGCTCCCCCCTGCATCCCTCACGTCCACCAGGGTGGCGGCAACTACCGGGTGCCGGAGCGGGTTCACACGATCTTCACCGCTCGGGCCCGCCCCGGGGTCCTTGGTCCCGCCGAGGGGTCGCGCACGGCGCAGAAGGACCGGAGGCCACCCGGACGGCGACGGATCCGGTCGGAAAACGGTTGCGAAGATCGTGTAAAGATCCGTCCACGCACCTTGGACGACGTGGTCGGCCGGCCGAAGGTGGGGAGGACCAGCCGGGACGCGCCACCGCGCTGCCCTCGGCGCCCCAGCCCAGGAGCAGGCATGCAGACCATCGACGTCCCCGCCGGGACCGACCACCTCGACCGCGCCACGCACGTGCGGGTCGACCACGCAGACCTCGGCGGGGCGGCACCGCTGGACGCCGGTCAGGTGCTGGTGCTGCGTGACCTCGACGGGAAGCTGCGCTTCGCCGCGGTGGACCGGCTGGAGTTCTCGGCCACGGAGACGACCTACCTGCTGCAGCTCGGTCACCCCACCGACGCCGCGACCGTCGCCCGGATCGCAGGGACGGTCGTGCCCCTCCCGCGACGCGCGGCCCGGGAGGCCGCCCGCTACGAGGTCGCCGACGTCGTCGCTGCGCTGCGGGCCCTGGCCGCCGAGCCGGAGCGCCTGCTGGCCCCCGGCCACCGCTGAGGCCTGCCCGCCGGGGCCCGCCGGGGCGTCCCCGGCGTGACCCGGGGGCTGTTCACTCGTTGGGTGATCACCGTCACAGACGGCCATCCCCCGTCCCCTTCGTGCTCCCGGAGGCCCTGGTGCGCTACGCCGTGCTGTCCCTCGCGCTCGCCCTCGCCGCGCTCACCTCGGCGTGCGGCTCGCGGATCGCCCCCGAACAGGTGCTCTCCGCCCAGGGCGGTGCGGCCGGCGGCGCCGCGGCCGCCGGCGGCGACCCGCTCGTCCCGGGCGCCGACCCGGGCGCGCTCGGCGGCACCTCGGGCAGCGTCGCCGACGGCACCACCTCCTCCTCGGGAGGTACGACGGGTGGCGCGGGCAGCACCGGCGCCGGTGGCTCCGCGGGCGGACCCGCGGGCGCGGCCGGGGAGGGCGACGCGACGGGAGGGGCCCGGGCCGGATCGTGCGACGGGTTCGAGAACCAGACCGGCATCACCGACGACGAGATCATCCTGGCCAACTCCTCCGACGTGAGTGGACCGGTGCCGGGCCTCTTCGAGTCCGCGCGCCTGGGCAGCGCGGCCTACATCGCGTTCTTCAACAGTCAGTCCGACATCTGCGGGCGCAAGCTGAAGATGCTCGAGCTGGACAGCAAGACCGACTCCGCCGCCGACCAGGCCGCCTACCTCCGGGCCTGCGCGGAGTCCTTCGCCGCCGTCGGCTCGGTCTCGATCTTCGACTCCGGCGGCGCCCGGACCACCGAGGAGTGCGGCCTGCCCGACCTGCGTGCCAACATCCTCACGAACGAGCGCTACGACTGCTCGACCTGCTTCGCGGCCCAGGCCCTCGAGCCGGGGGTCATCACCGACGCGGCGTACCAGTTCTACGCCCGCCAGAACAAGCAGGCCACCCAGTCCGCGGCCTTCCTCTACCTCAACCTCGGCGGCTCCCCGGCGCTGGCGCGCAGCTTCGCCGACACCGCCGAGTCCGCCGGCTTCGGCGTCAAGATCTACAAGGGCATCGAGTCCTCGGAGTTCAACTACGCGCCCTTCGTGCAGGAGCTCAAGGACGAGGGCATCACCTTCGTCTCCTTCACCGGCGCCACCCAGCAGGCGGTCCGGCTGGCCGACGCGATGGCCCAGCAGGGCTACAAGCCCGACCAGTTCGTGGTGACCCAGACGCAGTACGGTCCCGAGTTCGCGGCGCAGGGCGGCGCCAACGTCGACGGTGCGATGGCCCCGGTCCCGCACCCGGCCTTCACGGGCACCAACCCGCAGGTCGCGCTCTACACCCAGTGGCTCCAGCGGGTGAAGCCCGGCGCCTCGCCCACGACCTTCGGCCTCTTCGCCTGGTCGGCGACCCGGCTCTTCGTCGAGCAGGCCGTGGCCCTCGGCGGCAAGCTGGACCGCGAGACCCTGATCGAGTCGGTCCGGGGCGTGCAGAAGTGGACGGCCGGCGGACTGCACTCGGAGATGAACGTGGGCGGCAAGCAGTCCTTCACCTGCTCCACCGTCGTCCAGCTCCAGCGCGGGGAGTGGCGGCAGATCTCCGGCGACGGCTACGACTGCGGAAAGCTCGTGCGCACCTCGGTGGCGCGCTGAGCCGACGCGTCGGTCCGGCTCCCCGGGGGGTGGTGCCCCCCAGTCCTCGGGGAGCCGGTCCTGGGCGTCCTCAGCTCAGGCGTCCTCAGCTCAGGCGACCAGGTCGTCCCAGCCCGCGGCGAGGTAGTCCAGGAACCGCTCGCCCACCGACTCCGCGCGCAGCTCGTCGCGGGTGACCGGGCGCTCGCGGACCCGGAAGGCGGGATCGGCCAGTGCCCGGGCGGCGAAGTCGTGGTGCAGGATTGCGCCGACCCCGACGGTGACGAAGTCTGCGCCCTGCTCCAGGCACCACCGCGCGTCCTCGGTGGAGACGACGCCGCCGGCGACCCCGAGCCGGGTCGCGCCGCGCGGCAGGTCGGCGAAGTGCTCGACCAGCAGGCCGTCGGCGCCGCCCCGCGGGCGCATCCGCACGTCCCACAGGGACAGGTCGAGGTGGTCCAGCAGCCCCGAGGCCAGGAAGGTCCGGGTGGTCTCGACGCCCTCCTCCAGCGGGATGCCGAAGCCCTCGGGGGTCAGCCGCAGCCCGAGCTGGAAGTCCGGACCGGTCGCTGCGCGCACGCCCTCGAGCACCTCGAGGAGGGCCCGCTGCCGGTCGGCCAGCGACCCGCCGTACCCGTCGGTGCGGTGGTTGTGCCGGCCGTCGAGGAACTGGCCCAGCAGGTAGCCGTGCGCCCCGTGCAGCTGGACACCGTCGAAGCCGGCGCGCTCGGCGAGCACCGCTGCGGCCACGAAGTCCTCGACCATCCTGTGCACGTCGTCGGTCGTCATCGCGACCGCGTCCTTCTCGGGGGCGTCCCACGGGCACTGGTTGGGACCGCCGTGCAGCGCGGCGTCGGCCCGCTGGCCGCCGTGGTGCAGCTGCACCGAGGAGGTCGCCCCGCTCGCGCGCAGCGCCTCGGCGAGCCGGGCCAGGCCGGGCAGGTGCGCCTCGGAGGCGATCCCGAGCTGGCCGCCCCAGGCCTGCCCGGCCGGGGCGACGTACGCCGCCGCCGTCATCACCAGGCCGAAGCCGCCGCGCCCGCGCGCGGCCAGCCACTCGTGCTCGTCGTCGGTGAGGGTGCCGTCGGGGTTGCTCTGGGTGTTGGTCAGCGGGGCCAGCGCGAAGCGGTTGCGCCAGGTCGGGCCGTGCTCGAGGGCGAGGGCGTCGGCCAGGGACCGGTCGGTGCTCGGAGGGGTCACGGGCCTCATCCTCGACCACCACCCCAAGAGGCGAGGGCTGCGGGTCCGGGCCCCGGGGCACCTCACCTCCGTGTCGACGTCCACCCCCGCCGCGCCCCCCGCCGTCCCGCCCGCGGGGCTCAGCGTCCCGGCCCCCCGCCGCACCGCCGCCGAGCCGCTGCGGATCGCCTCGGTGCCCGCCGGCCACGTCTACGTCCGCCACCTCTCCCGGGAGGTCGGCCCGGCGCCCCACCGTCTCCCCGACCCCGAGCCGCCGGGTGTCAACCGGTACGCCGGCGCGCAGTGGTGGCCGCCGGTGATGCTCGACCCCGCGTGGGTCCGGGAGGCCGACATCGACCTCATGCACGTGCACTTCGGCTTCGACGGCTGCGAGCCCGAGACGCTGCGCGAGGTGGTGCGGACCCTGCACGGCCGCGGGATCCCGCTCGTGCTGACCGTCCACGACCTGCGCAACCCCCACCACGAGGACCGCTCCGTCCACGACGCGCAGCTCGACGTGCTCGTCCCGGCCGCCGACGCGCTGCTCACCCTCACCCCCGGTGCGGCCGACGAGGTGCGGCGCCGCTGGGGCCGCGAGGCGACCGTGGTGCCGCACCCGCACGTCGTGCCGTTCCGCCTGATGGCCGTGGCCCAGGACTGCCGCGCCCGTCGCCGGGTCGGCGACGTGCGCGTCGGTCTGCACGTGAAGAGCCTGCGGGCCTCGATGGACCCCGCCGCGGTGCTGCCCGTGCTCGCCCGCACGGTCGCGGAGCTGCCGGGCGCGGTGCTCCAGGTCAACGGGCACCGCGAGCTCCTCGAGCCCGACGGCGCCCACCACGACGCCGACCTCGCCGCCCTGCTGAGGACCGAGCACGCCGCCGGGCGGATCGACCTGCGCGTCCACGACTTCCTCGGCGACGACGCCTTCTTCGCCTACCTCGGCTCCCTCGACGTCTCGGTGCTGCCCTACCGCTTCGGCACCCACTCCGGGTGGCTGGAGGCCTGCCGCGACCTCGGGACCACCGTCGTCGCGCCCACCTGCGGCTACTTCGCCGAGCAGGGTCCGGTGCTCACCTACGGCCACGACGAGCACGGCCTGGACGCCGACTCCCTGGCCGACGCCGTGCGCACCGCCGTCCTCGAGCGGCCGGCGCTGGGCGCCACCATCGACGAGCGCCGGGCCCAGCGCGCGCTGGTCGCCGACGTGCACGACGAGGTGTACGCCGCCGCGATCTCCGCCCGACGGGGCGGCTGAGGCCGGTGCGTGTCTGCCTCGTCGCCTCGAGCCGCTACCCGGTCCGCGAGCCCTTCGCCGGCGGGCTGGAGTCGCTGACCCACCACCTGGCCCGGCTGCTCGCCGCGCGGGGGCACGAGGTGACGCTCTTCGCCGCGGGCTGCGACCCGCGCCTCCCGGTGCGGCACCTGCGCCCGGACCCGTTCGTCCCGACCCCCACCTCGATGCGCGACGTCAACGCGCCGTCGCTGGAGTGGATGGCCGAGCACCACGCCTACCTCGGGCTGATGCTGCACCTGGCCCGCGACGGCGCCGAGCGCTTCGACGTCGTGCACAACCACAGCCTCCACCACCTCCCGGTGGCCATGGCGGGTGCCGTCCCGGTCCCCGTCCTGACCACCCTCCACACGCCGCCGCTGCCGTGGATCGAGTCCGCGGCGACGGTGGCCCCCGGTGCCTCGTCGTGGACCGCGGTCAGCCGCGCGACGGCCGAGGCCTGGTCGGGCACCCTCACGGCGACGCCGGTGCTCAACGGTGTGGACGTGCACGCCTGGCGACCGGGCCCGGGGGGTGGCCCGGTCGTCTGGACCGGCCGGCTGGTGCCGGAGAAGGCGCCGCACCTGGCCGTCGACGCCGCGCGGGCCGCCGGACGGGAGATCGTGCTGGCCGGACCGGTGCAGGACGCGGCGTACGTCGCCGAGGAGCTGGCCCCCCGGCTCGGTCCGGACGCCCGGCTGCTCGGGCACCTCGACCACGCCTCGCTCGCGCGGCTGCTCGCCCGGGCCAGCGTGGCCCTGGTGACGCCGGTGTGGGAGGAGCCCTACGGCCTCGTGGCGGCCGAGGCGATGGCCTGCGGCACACCGGTCGCGGCCTTCGACCGGGGTGCGCTGCGCGAGGTCGTCGTGCCGGGCACCGGGGCGTTGGCGCCCGCCGACGACGTGGCGGCGCTGGCCGGCGCGATCGAGGTCGCGGCCCGCTGCGACCGTGGCGAGGTGCGCGCCCATGCCGAGCGGTCGCTGTCGGCCGAGCGGATGGTCCGCGAGTACGAGGCGGTCTACGCCGGGTTGGTGCCCCAGGAGCGCGCCGCGTGAGCCGGACCGGCGGCCTGGGTTGGTACGTGCACCACCACGGCCGTGGCCACCTGCACCGTGCCCTCGCGGTCGCCCGGGAGCTGGAGGAACCCGTGACCGGGCTGTCCTCGTTGCCGCGTCCCGAGGGCTGGGCGGGGGACTGGGTGCACCTCGCACCCGACGACCCGCCGTCGACCGTCGGGGACCCGACGGCAGGGGGGAGGCTGCACTGGGTGCCGCCGCACCACCCGGGCCTCTCGCGGCGCTCCCACCAGCTCTCCACGTGGTTGGACGCGGCCCGGCCGCGCGCGGTGGTCGTGGACGTCTCGGTCGAGGTGACCCTCCTGGTGCGCCTGCACGGCGTGCCCGTCGTCGGGGTCGTGCTGCCCGGCCGGCGCGACGACGCCGCGCACCGGTTGGCGCTCGACGTCTCCGACGTCCTGGTCGGCGCCTGGCCGGAGGAGGCGACCGTCGCGATGCTGCCGGGCCTGCCCCCGGAGGTCCACGAGCGCGTCCACGCGGTCGGCGCGCTCTCGCGGCACCCCGTCGCACAGCGGTCACCGCACGCCCGGACCGTCACGTTCCTCGGCGGTGCCGGTGGCCACGACCTCGCCCCCGAGGCCCTCGAGGACCTCCTGTCCCGCGCCCGCGCCTCCACCCCGACGTGGAGCTGGGAGGTCGCCGGGCCCGGCCGCTGGCACGACGACGTGGCCGGCCTGCTCGAGCGCTCCGCGGTGGTGGTCACCCACGCCGGGCAGAACGCCCTCGCCGAGGTCGCAGCCGCCCGCCGCCCCGCCGTGGTGGTGCCCCAGGCCAGGCCGCACGAGGAGCAGCTGACCTCCGCCGCTGCCCTCGCCGCGGGCGGCTGGCCGGTCACGGTGCTGCCCGCACTGCCCGAGGAGGGCTGGCCCGACCTGCTCGAGCGCACCGCCGGCCGGGACGGCGCGGGCTGGAGCCGCTGGGTCGACGGTGGCGCGGCCGGCCGGTTCGCGGGCCTGCTGCGGGACGTCGGGTGAGCGGCGCGCCCCGGGTCGCCGTGGTGACGACGGCCCACGGTCGGCACGAGCACCTGCGTCGGCAGCGGCGCTCGCTCGCCGTCGGCGCACGTCCTCCCGACCTGCACCTGGTGGTCGCCATGGACGACCCCGACCTGGCCCGGGTGGTCGCCGAGGAGCCGTTGCCGACGATGGTCGTCACCGTCGACAGCGACGGACGTGGCCTCCCGCTGGCGCGGGCCCGCAACACCGGCATGGCCCGGGCCGCCGCCGAGGGCTGCGACGTGCTCGTCGGGCTCGACGTCGACTGCCTCGCCGGACCCCACCTGGTCACGGGGTACGCCGACGCCGTCCGCGCCGACCCCCGCACCGTCTGGTCGGGGCCGGTCACCTACCTGCCCGCCGGGGTCCTGCCGCTCGACGCGGAGGCGATGGTCGCGCTCGACGCGCCCCACCCGGCGCGCCCCGCTCCCGCCGCCGGTGAGCGCTCCGCGGGCGGCGACCCGGACCTCTTCTGGTCCCTGTCGTACGCCGTCTCCGCGTCCGCGTGGCGCGAGCTCGGCGGCTACCACGAGGAGTACGTCGGCTACGGCTGCGAGGACACCGACCTGGGGCGCACCGTGGTGGCCCGGGGGCTCGGTCTGGGGTGGACGGGCGACGCCCGCGCCTACCACCAGCACCACCCGGTCAGCGACCCGCCGGTCGAGCACCTCGGCGCCCTGCTGCGCAACGCCCGGACCTTCCACGGCCGCTGGGGTGAGTGGCCGGCGCGCGGCTGGTTCGAGGCGTTCGAGGCGCTCGGGCTGGTCCGCCGGGTGGGTGAGGGCTGGGAGGCCGTCACCCGGGCACCGGTCTGAGCACACCGGCCCGCCCAGGGTCACGTCGCGAGAGAGGAACCGTGTCCATGGCCCACGTCGAGCGCACGCTCACCACCACGACCGACATCCACACGGTGTGGGACTACCTCACCGACTTCCGCACCACGGAGGAGTGGGACCCGCCGACCGTGAGCACCGGCGCCACGGCTGCTGACGGCTCCGGGGTCCAGTCATGAGCGAGGAGGCGCTGCGCCCGCCGCAGACCCAGGACCCGCCGGGGCTCCAGTCGCGCATGGACCCCCGGCCCGACTGCGGCGAGTCGTCCTACCGCGGCCACGACCGGCTGGCCGGCAAGGTCGCCCTCGTCACCGGCGGTGACAGCGGCATCGGCCGCGCGGTCGCGATCGCCTACGCCCGCGAGGGCGCCGACGTGCTCGTCTCCTACCTCGACGAGCACGAGGACGCCGAGGACGTCGCGCGGTACGTCGAGGCGGCCGGTCGCCGCGCGGTGCTGGTGCCGGGCGACGTCTCCGACCCGGCCCACTGCCGCGAGCTGGTGCGCCGCTGCGTCGAGGAGCTCGGCGCCCTGGACGTGCTGGTGGTCAACGCGGCGTACCAGATGACCCGCGAGTCCCTCCAGGACGTGCCGGACGAGGAGTGGGACCGCACGATCGGCACGAACCTCTCGGCGATGTTCCACCTCTGCAAGGCCGCCGAGCCGCACCTGCGCCCGGGGGCCTCGGTGATCGGCAGCTCGTCGGTGAACTCCGACAGCCCCAACCCCACCCTGGCGCCGTACGCCGCCACGAAGGCCGCGATCGCCAACCTCTGCGCGAGCCTGGCCCAGCTGTGGGGCGAGCGCGGGATCCGGGTCAACAGCGTGGCGCCCGGACCGGTGTGGACCCCGTTGATCCCCTCGACCATGCCGGCGGAGAAGGTCGCGGAGTTCGGGGCGAACACCCCGCTCGGCCGGGCCGGGGAGCCCGTCGAGCTGGCGCCGGTGTACGTCCTGCTCGCCTCCGACGAGGCCAGCTACGTCTCCGGTGCCCGGGTCGCCGTCACCGGCGGTCGCCCGGTCCTCTGACGGCGCACCCGTCGGTGGTCGAGGTGCGAGGTGCGCCGGCGACGAGCCTCGAGACCTCGTGAGGGAAGGACGCCCCGGCGCCCACCGGCACCGGCTGCCCGCGGGATCGGCTGCGTGAGTTCTCCGGCGGGCTGCCGGTGCCAGACGGACGGTGCCCAGCACCGGGCCGACCAGACTCGCCCGGACGGGTGTCCGGTCGTCCACGACCTCGCCCATCGGGGTGGAGCTGCCGCGGCTGGTGCCGGTCATCCCTCGGGGTGGGACTGCCCCCGGGCGAACCGGGGCACCTCGTCGGGCATGACCCGCCTGCTGGACCGCCTCGAGCACGCGCTCGGACGCACCCCCCTCCGCACGACCGCCGGGCGTCACCGGCGTGGCAGCTCGCGCCGCGTCGCCGTCGCGCGGCTGATCGTGCCTGCACCGCGGACGGCTCCCGACGCCGCCACGTCCCGCCGCTCCGCCGGCTTCACCGACTGCCGCGGGGAGTGGCACGCCTGGGAGGACGCCTCGTGAGGGGCGCCCCGCCGCTGCCGACGCCACGCGGGGAGCTGTCCGAGGCCCTCGTCGCCGCCCTGGGCGGCCGCGGCGTGACGCGTTGCCTGGAGCCGGACTCCGCCGCGGACGAGGCGCTCTCGCTGTGGATCCTCTACGAGCTGCACCACCGGGGCTTCGAGGGCGTCGACGACGCCCTGGAGTGGGATCCCGCGCTGCTCGTGTGTCGGGCCCACCTCGAGCACGACCTCGAGGCGCGCTGGCGACGCCGCGCCCGCGCGGTGGTCGCGCCCGCGCAGCAGCGGTGCGAGGCCGGTGAGGAGCTCGCCCCCGTCTTCTTCGACCTCTGCGAGACCGACACCGGCGGTGGGTCCATCGCCTCGTTCCTCCAGCGCGACGCGGACCTGGACCAGGTGCTGGCGGTGCTGCGGCAGCGCTCGATCTACCACGTGCGCGAGCAGGACCCCTCGATGTGGACCCTGCCGCGGCTCGACGACGAGACCAAGGCGCACCTGGTGGCGATCGCCGCCGACGAGTACGGCAACGGCGACCCCACGCGCCTGCACGCCCGCATGTGGCGGCGGGGGGTGGAGGCGTGCGGCCTCGACGGCGGCTACGCGGCGTACGTCGACGAGGCGCTGCCCGAGGTGCTGGAGCAGGTCAACCTGATGTCGATGCTGGGGCTGCACCGGCGGCTGGTGCCGGCGGCGCTGGGTCACCTGGCGGCCTTCGAGGTGACCAGCGCGGTGCCGTCGCGCCGGGTCGCGCGCGGGCTGGAGCGCGTGGGTGCGCCGGAGGAGATGGTCGACTACTACCGCGAGCACATGGTGGCCGACGCGGTGCACGAGCAGCTGGCCGTGCGCCGGATGCTCGGCTCGCTGGTCGCGCACGACCCCGACACGCTGCCCGACGTGCTGTGGGGCGGCGCGGTCTGCCTGCTCGCCGAGCAGGCCACCGCCACCGCCGTGCTCGCCCACGTCGGCGCCGAGCAGGAGTCGGCGGTCGCATGAGCAGCCGGACCGGACGAGCGACCGACGAGCGCGAGGTCATGCTGTGCGCCGACGGCCCGATCCTGCTGCCGGGCCCGGTCACCGTCGAGGACGAGGACGGCGTCAAGCACCACTCCGAGCGGCCGGTCGTCGCGGTCTGCCGCTGCGGTGCCACGGGCAGCTCACCGTGGTGCGACGGCTCGCACAAGCTCGTACGCCGCGACGCCGGCCCCCGGGCCGTCCCGCGCCCCCGGCGCAGCGGCTCCGATCGGCCGCTCGAGGACTACTGACCCCGCTTCCCCGCTCGCCGGACGGGCGCTCGTGCCGAGGTCGGTGCGCGACGTTCCGAACGCGATCCGTCGACGTGAGGGTGCAGAACGTCGCTCACCGAGAGGGCGAGGCGCGGTAGTCGCCTCAGTCGTTCGGTGCGGAGGACGTCAGCACGCAGAACTCGTTGCCCTCGGGGTCGGCGAGCACGGCCCACCCCCGTCCTCCGGGAGCGAGCCCCCGGCTAGGGCACCGTGACCTGGGTGCCGGTGGTGGCGGAGTTCCCGCCGTAGTCGGTGGCGGTCAGCTCGACCCAGATCTCGGTGCCGGACTCCAGCGGCTCGAAGTCGTAGAGCAGGTTCGGGATGTCGGCGTAGAGCCCGACGTCGGTCGTCGGCTCCCAGATCCCCGCGCCGTCGGCTTTGTAGGTCAGCACGTCGGGCACGATGATGCCCTCGGGGTCGGGCGGGAGCTCGCCGTACCCCTGGCTGTCGGGGTCGTAGCCGTAGAGCGTCTCGCTGACGAAGCCGCCGCCCTCCACGTCGAGCACCGCGGAGAGCAGGGCCTCCTGCGGCGTCTCCGGGTCGTAGGAGGGGTAGTAGGTCAGCGGGATGTCGAGGTAGCCGTAGGCCAGGTCGTCGCTGAGGTCCAGGGCGAGGTAGCCGTAGGCGGTGTCGACCTGGTCGTCGAGGACCAGCACCGTCAGGTCGTAGGTGCCGTAGACCTCGGCGGTGTCGGGGTCGACGTCGGCGATCTCCTCGCCGAGGTAGGTGATCGACCCGTCGCCGTTGACCAGCCCGTAGGAGATGGTGGCGTCGGTGAGGTTGCCGAGCGCGGCGTCGGCGAAGCTCGCCTTCAGCTCCAGCGTGCCGTCCTCGGCGAAGTTCAGCGTGGGTCCGCTGCCGGCGACGTCGAACTCCGGCAGCTCGTCCTCGGGGATCGCGTCCCCGGCCTCGTAGTACTCCAGGAGCAGCTCCTCCCAGGGGTCCGCCTCGGCCACCTCCTGGTACGCCGGGTCGGCGAGGTCCGCCGAGGGCGGGAGGTAGACCGACAACCCGGTCGCGGCCGCGGTCGCGGGTCCGTTCACCGCGTCGACGACCACGTCGTCGAGGGCGGTGGCGATCGCCTCGGCCGGGGCCGAGACCTCCTCGGCGTCCGCGCCGATGGCCTCGACCAGCAGCCCGAGGTCGGAGTGGTTGCTGTCCTGCATCGGGTCGGGGCTCTTGCCGAAGGCCAGCACCGTGCTCTCCGCACGGCCCACGGCCGGCGCGACCTCCGGGGTCTGGCCGAGCTCGTCGCTGAAGGCCTCGACCGCCTCGTCGAGCGCCGGCATCCGGGTCAGGTCGATCATCGAGAGGGTGATGTCGGCCTCCGTGCCGGACTCGATCGCCTGCTGCTCGAAGCCGTCGAGGATGGCCGAACCGAAGGTCTCGGTGTCGGTGGTCGGGTCCTCGGCCAGCACCGAGAGGCTGCGGTAGTCCCAGCCGTGGCCGGGCTCGAGCTCCTGGGAGGCGACCATCCGCCGGGCCACGGGCGCCATCGCGCTGGCGACCTCGTAGCTGGCCATGAGACAGGCGTCGAAGCCGAGCAGGTCCAGCTTGTCCACGCCGGCCTCCTCGAGGCCGGCGCTGATCCCGTCGCCGATGTCGATGAGGTCCAGCACGTCGTAGTCGGAGCCCTCGTCGGGTCCGATGCCCGGCCACCCGGCGCCGTGGTCGGAGATGATCAGGGCGTACTTGTCGGCGGGGTGGTCCGCGATGCCCTGGGCGATGAAGTCGGCCAGCGTCGCGGGGTCGGCGGAGTTCACGTCACCCAGGTCGGCCACCAGCTCGGTGCGGCCCGGCTCGGTGAGGTCCAGCACCCGCCCGCCCACCCAGTCGCCCTGGTCGAGCAGCGGCTCCTCGCCGTACCCGACGTTGCGGTCGACGAAGGCGCGCACCTTCAGCTTGTCGGTCGAGCCGACCTCGCCGGCCTCGTTGATGTCGGTGACCATGAAGGGCTCGAGGTCGGTGTCGGCCATCGAGTAGATGAGCACCGTCCAGCTCTCGCCGGGCTGCTCCACGTCGGCGGCCGGGGCCTGCGCCCCGCCCCCGCCGCTGTCGCCGCCGGACCCGCAGCCGGCCAGGGCCGGGGTGGCGAGGAGCGCGAGCAGGGCGAGTGCTGCCAGTGGGCGTGCGGAGGACAGTCGCGCGGTGCGGGTCGTGGTGCGGGTCGTGGTGCGGGTCGTGGAGCGGTGTGTGGAGCGGGGGAGGGAGCCGGCGCCGAGCCGCCGTGCACGCGCACGGGTCATGTCGGCAGGCTAGGGCGGCGCGAGCCCGGGAGGGGCGGATCGCGGCGCGGGCGCAGCCTGGTCCAGACCCCCGGTGGGACGCGGCTCACGTCTGCTCGACACCGGACTCACCCGCATGATCGAAGTCGCGGCGACGGCACCCGGGATGGACTGGGCAGGTGCAGACCCCGGCCCCCACCGCGACCGCTGACCAGACCGTCCTCCCCTCCGTCCCGAGCCCGGCAGGGGGCAGCCACGACCTCCTCGACGTCGGTGACGACGACCGACGCACCGCCTTCGTCGGACGGCTGGAGATCGCGTGGGACCCCCGCATCCTCGAGCCGCGGCCCTGGACCGCCGAGCAGTCCCGCTGGGCGGCCCGTCTGCTGACGACCCTGCCCCCGGGACCGGTGCTGGAGTTGTGCAGCGGGGCCGGGCACATCGGCCTGCTGGCCGTCGCCGGGACCCGCCGCCAGCTGGTCTGCGTCGACCGCGAGCCCGTCGCGACGGCGTACGCCGCCGACAACGCCGCACGCAACGGCATCGACCAGCAGGTCCACGCCCGGACGGCCACGATCGAGCAGGTGGCCGAGGAGCCGACCCGCTACGCGCTGGTGATCGCCGACCCGCCGTGGGTGCCGACGGCCGGGGTCGACCGCTTCCCCGAGGACCCGCCGGGCGCCATCGACGGCGGCCCCGACGGCACCGACCTCGCGGTGGCATGCGTGCGCACCGCTGCTCGGGTGCTGCTGCCCGGCGGGGCGCTGGTGCTCCAGCTCGGCACCGGCGAGCAGGCGACCGGCGCCGTCGCCGACGCTGCCGCCGCCCACGGGCTCACCGTCGACGAGGTCCGCCCCTGCCTCGGCGGGGTCCTGGTGCTCCTGCGCTGAGCAACCGCCGGACGCCGGACCGGTGCATCGTCCCGTACGAGCTGTCCGGAACGATGCGTCGGCCCGACGAGATGACGGTCGCGGCGGGGAAGGTCAGAGCAGGGCGGCGGCCGCGGAACCGGCAGCGAGGCCACCGATGACGGGGTTCTCCTCGCGGTCCACGTCGTCGCCGGAGACGAGCCCGACGACGAGCATGACGGCCAGACCGATCAGGAAGAACCCGACGACGATGGCGACGATCGCCTTGGTGCGGTCGTTCACGACGACGCTCCTTCCGGGCTGGGAGCCAGGTCGGGGCGGGCCTCGTGGTGGCGGCGGCCCTGGGTGCGGTGGGACTCCTTCATCTCCGCCTCGTGCACGTGGCGGCGACCCTGCACGAGCTGCTCGCGCACCTCGCGCTCGAGCCCGGTGAAGGCCGAGTAGTAGTGGTCGTCGTAGTCCTCGACGATCTGGAAGGTCCACCGGCCGGCGATGACGTTGCGGCCGACCAGCTCGTCGTCCAGGCGCTGCGCCAGCTCGTCGTGGCCGGCCTCGCGGAAGAGGTCCACGGCCTCGCGCAGGCAGCGCTCGGTGTCGCCGGTGCGGCGGTGGAAGGCGTAGAGGTGACCCCGGGACTCCTCGCAGAGGTCCAGGGCCTTGCTCAGCCGCCCGATCGCCTCGACGGTGGCGTCGCTGACGCCGTCGGGGCGCGTGTGCTCGGGAGCGGGTGCGTCGTCGTGCGGGTGCTCAGGCATGCCGGGAGGGTTCCCGCTAGGCCGGTGGCGGCACCCACCTCGGAGGGTGATGCCGCGCCGGCGCTCCTGCCGGACGGTCGAGCGGGCAGGTCCTCGCACGGTCCTGCCCGCCCGACCCGACTGCTCTGGTGCCGAGCGGGCAGTTCTTGGCGACGGTCCTGCCCGCTCGGCGTCTCAGGCGGCGCACCCGGGGCCGGTCCGTCCGCGCAGTGCGGGTCCGTCCAGCTGGTCGCGCAGGCGCCGCAGGATCCGGTGCAGCAGCCGTGACACGTGGGTCTGCGTGACCCCGAGCCGCTCGGCGATCTCGCCCTGGGTGAGCTCCTCGACGAAGCGCAGCTGCACCACGAGCCGGTCCCGCTCGCCGAGGCTGGCCAGCGCCGGGCGCAGGGAGAGCAGGTCGTCGATCCGGTCGAACCCGGCGTCCTCGCTCAATCGGCCGGCCAGGGTCGGGCCGGTCTCGCCGTCGCCGCCGTCGAGCGGCTTGTCGAGGGAGAGAGCGCTCCACGCGTGGTGCACGTTGAGCGCCTGGGCGCACTCGGCCACCGTGACGGCCAGGGCCTCGGCGAGCTCCTCGAGGGAGGGCTCGCGCCCGAGCAGCTGCAGGAGCCGGTCGGACTCCTTGCGGGCGCGGGCCTCGAGCTCCTGCAGTGCCCGTGGCGGACGCACCGACCACGAGCGGTCGCGGAAGTGTCGCTGCACCTCCCCGCGGATCGTGGGCACGGCGAAGCTCAACAGGTCCTCGGCCTTGGTCGGGTCGAAGCGCCTCACGGCCTTGACCAGGCCCTCGTAGGCGGCCTGGGTCAGGTCCTCGCCGTCGACACCACGACGGCGGTAGCGCGCGGCGACGGCCTCGGCCACGCCGGTGTTGAGCCGCACGACGCTGGTGAGCACCAGCTGACGGGCCGGCCGGTCGGCCGGGAGCCCGTGGGCGAACGCGACGAGCGCGGTCGTCGTACGTCGTCGGGCGTCGTCGCCCGGGTGGCCGGCCCGCGCGGGGCGGGTCGCGGGCTCGGCGTCGCCGGGCACGGGCAGGAACGGGCGGGTGGGGTCGGGGATGTGCTCGTCGTCTGCCGCGACGGGCAGAACCGGAGAGGACGGGAGATGGATCGCCATGGGGCGGCTCCTGGGTGGTGCCACGCTGAGAAGGTGGCTGCGCAGGGAACCGGCTGTTCTGCAGCTCCCGAGATCCCTCCACCGTAGGCGTCGACGTGGCTCCCGGCTAGGTGAGAGGGTGACCGAAAGGGTGATATGTCTGGTGGAGGCTGTCCCCCACCCGGACCATCGAACGCTCGGCCCCGTCTCGGCTCGCCCGCGACGGGGAGCCGTCCGCGGCCGCCGACGAGCTCCGAGGGTCCCGGCGCACGCCATCCCCCGACTCGGCCGGAGGTGCCGCACGATGACCACCGACTCCCTCGCCACCCCTGACGACGCCGCCGCGCACCTGGAGGCCCCAGCCGCCGGCACCGGTCTCGCAGCCTGGCTGGCGGAGGTCTCCCAGCACCTGCTGCCCGACGGCAACGCCGGGCTGACCACCGACCTGGTCGTCCAGCGGGCGCTCGAGGTCATCCCCAAGGCCGACGGGTGCGGGCTGACGCTGCGTGGGCGACGGGGGGTCCTCGGCACGGCGGCCTCGACCTCGGAGCAGGTCTCGCAGGCCGACCACGCGCAGTACGACCTCGACGAGGGACCCTGCCTGGAGTCGGCCGAGGGTGCGGGCAGCTTCCGCAGCCACGACCTCGCCGCGGACAGCCGGTGGTCGCGCTGGTCGCCGCGGGCCGTCGAGATCGGCTTCCGCTCCGTGCTCTCCATCCGCCTGAGCACCGAGCGGGAGGAGATCGGGGCGATCAACCTGTACGCCGCGGACCCGCACGCCTTCGACGACGACGCCTTCAACGTCGCCGAGGTCTACGCCAGCCTCGCGGCCTCGGCGCTGAGCCAGGCCAAGCTGGTCGAGGGCCTGCGGACCGCCGTGGACTCCCGGCACCAGATCGGGGTCGCGCAGGGCATCCTCATGGCCCGCTACGAGCTGCGCACCGACCAGGCCTTCGAGGTGCTGCGCCGGCTCTCCAACGACCACAACCTGCCGCTGCGGCAGGTGGCTGCCCGCATCGTCGAGGTGGTCGGCATCCCCGAGGAGATGGCCCGCTAGGAGCCGTCGCCCGGCCCGGGCACGGGACGGCCCGGCTGCCGAGGGCGGCGGTTCGGTCAGCCGGCCCGCGACCCGGTAGTAGCGGGTGGAGGTCGGTCAGACCGCGGCCAACCGGCTGCCGGGATCGATCGCGACCTCGTCGTCCGGCTCGGGGACCTCGCTGGTCTCCAGGTGCTCGGCCACCCACATGGCGGCGTCGACGCGACGCTCGACGCCGATCTTGCGGTAGGCCGCACGCACGAAGGTCTTGACCGAGTTGATGCTGAGGTAGCAGCGCGCCGCGATCTCGTCGTTGCTCAGCCCGGCGGCGATGAGCACGAGCATCTGCCGCTCGCGCTGGCTCAGGCTCTGGGCCGCGGACCCGCGGGCGCCGGTGCCGGGGCCGCTCACCTCGGGCGCGGGCTTGCGGAACGCGTGCCGGATGGCCGCGGCCAGCATCGGCCCGTCGGCGCTCTTGGGCAGCCAGCCGTCGGGGTCGGGACCGGCGGCGGGGGTCTTGAGCAGGCGACGCTGCTCCTCGGGCCACGCGAGCGCCAGGCAGGTCCAGCCGGCGGCGCGGGCGGCGGTCACCGCGGCGGCGTACGACGCCGGCGGGGCGCCCGCGTCGTGCAGCAGCACGCCGCGCTGCGGGGCGCTGCCGATGGTGGCGCTCGGCACCAGGTGCACGCCGGGCTGGTCGGAGAGCAGGGCGACCAGCCCCACGGACAGCGGGCTCTGCCACTCGGGCAGCGAGACCAGGACGGTGCCTGGTCCGGCGGTCGGGGACTCGGTGGGGCCGGCGCCGACGGTGCCGGCAGGGGTGGCGGCGACCCGGGTCGCCGGGGCAGGGGGGGTGGTGCTGCGGGGCATGGTGCTGGCCTCCTCTGGTGGGGGTGGACTGCTGGTACCCACGTCGCACGGATCCAGCCCCACCGGCCCACCGCAGCACCTGCAGGCGGAGCCAGGTGCCGTCGACACAGGCACGTCCGGGCGCGACCATCGGGCCGACGATCGGGCCGGGCGATCGGGCCGGACGACCGGGTCAGGCGATCGGGTTCCGTCCCGACACGGTCCGAGGCGTGTCGTGATGTGCGCACGTTCGGTGCGGCAGGGCATGATGCGCCCTGCCTGGAGAAGACGGGCGCAGCTGCAGAGCCTTTCTCCTAGGTGGTCCCGAATGTCGCGCGAGGATCTCGCGTCCCTGCTCGCCCAGGTCTCCCACGATCTCGCCGCCGAGCGCGACGAGTCCCAGACCGCCAGCCGCATCTGCGCGCTCGCGGTCGAGGTCGTCGACGGGTGCGAGCACGCCACCCTCACCGTCCGCGGCCGGCGCGGCCGCCTGGTCCCCGCGGGCGCCACCTCCCCGGTGGCCGAGCGGCTCGAGGAGCACCAGCTCAGCCGTGGCGACGGCCCCACGATCGACGCCTTCGCCTCGGCCGAGCCGGTGGTCGGTCTCGACCTCGGCGAGGAGCGACGGTGGACGCAGTGGCGCGACCTGGCCGTGCAGCACGGGGTCGCCTCGGTGCTCGCCCTGCCCATGGTCTCCGGCGACCGCACCCAGGCGGTGATCACGCTGCTCGGCGCCGAGGCGGGGGCCTGGTCGGGACCGGCGTACGACGTCGCGCTGCTCTACGCCACGCACGCGGCCGCCGCCCTGGACGCCGCCAAGGTGATCACCGGCCTGGAGAGCGCACTCGGGACCCGGCACCAGATCGGTGTCGCCCAGGGGGTGCTGATGGAGCGGCACCGGCTCACGACCGCCGGGGCGTTCGCGGTGCTGCAGCGCTACTCCAGCACCCGCAACGAGCGGCTGGCCGACGTCGCGGCCCAGGTGGTCGAGGACGCCGAGGAGGCCGCGCGCCGGCCGGACTGACTCCGGCCCCACGAACGGTCGCGGCCGCCGCAACACCCCCTGCGCGGCGGCCGCGACCCCCCTGACCCCCGACAGGGGTGCTCGCGGGACGGGCCTCAGCCCGCGCGGCGCTCGGCCACGAAGGCCAACCGGCGCAACGTCTCGGTGTTGCGCCAGGTCAGCGGCGGCTGGCGCAGCGGGGAGGGCACGAGCTTCCCCGGACCGGTGCGCGCGTCCTCGCGGATCGTGACCAGGGTGCCGGCGCCCTCGGGCGCCAGCGTGATCTCGACCTCCGCCTCGCCCGCGGGCCAGGCACGGGCGTGCAGGCGCAGCAGCGACCCGCTCCGGCACTCCACGGACTCCGTGGTGTCGTCGAGCAGCAGCGGCCAGGTGCCGACCGAGTGGTGCAGCCGGGTCCCGCTGGCGGGCCAGCCGGGGTCGACCTCGCGCATCCGGGAGGCGCCGACCACCCACAGCGGGTAGAGCCAGCCGTCGGCGAGGACGTCCCAGACCCGCTCGGGCGTGGTGTCGATGACGCGTCGGTTGGTGCTCATGTCCCACGGGGTTCCCCGCCCCAGGGCGGTCAAGCGCACTCGCTCGGGTGACCTCGCCGACCCTGGACCGGCCGAGGGGGTGGGGCTGCCGGGCTCCGCGCGGGGCACCACCCAGCCGCGCACACGCGCCCAGGCACCTCACGAGCACGCACGCAGCGGACGGGACGAAGACATGGCGGAGAGCATCTGGTGGAAGCAGCGTGGTGGTGCCGGGGCGGGTTCCGGCCCGGGCCACGGCGCGGACCTCCTCACCGCGGCGCACCACGACGTCGTCGTGGTCGGGGCCGGACTCACCGGCCTGACGACCGCGCTGCTGCTGGCCGAGGCCGGGCTCTCGGTGCTGGTCGTCGAGGCCCGGCACGCGGGCGCGGTCACCTCGGGTCGCACCACGGGCAAGGTCTCCGCGCTCCAGGGCACGCTGCTCTCCAGCGCGGCCCGCTCCGCGCGCTGGGAGTCGGTCCAGGCGTACGTCGGCAGCACGCTGGCCGCCCAGGAGTGGCTGCACCAGCGGGCCGGCGCCCTCGGGCTCGCGCTCCAGGAGCGGCCCGCGCTCACCTGGGGCGAGGGCCCCGACGGGGTGGAGGCGGTCGAGCGGGAGCACCGGGTCGCCCTCGACCTGGGCCTGCCCGTGGAGCTGGTCGAGGACCCGGACCTGCCGGTCCCTGCGGACCGGGCCGTCGTGCTGCGCGACCAGCTGCAGCTGGACCCGGTCGACCTCGTGACCGGCCTGGCAGCGGCGTACACCGCCGCCGGCGGCCACCTGGTCGCTGGCTGGCGGATGCGACGCGTGCGCCAGCGCAAGGACCGGGTGCGCGTCCAGCTGCACCCGACCGACGGGGGAGCAGCGACCGAGGTGAGCGCCCGGCACGTGGTGCTAGCGACGGGCGCACCGACCGTCGACCGGCGCCTGCACTTCGCGCGGGTGACCGCCCAGCGCAGCTACCTCCTGGCCTTCGAGGTGGGGGAGGAGCCGGTCGAGATGGCGCTGGCCGCCAGCGGCCCCTCCCGCAGCTTCCGCGGCGCGAGGATCGGTGGACGCCCGGTGCTGCTCGCCGGCGGCTCGGGCCACCCCACGGCCCGCGGCGGCCGGGAGCCGGGACAGGCCGACGCGGTCCGTGCCTGGGTCGACGAGCACTGGAGCGGCGCCCGTGAGCTGGGTCGCTGGTCGGCGCAGGACTACAGCACCACCGACCACCTCCCGCTCGTCGGCAGCCTCGGCGGGGCGTCCCCGGACGTCCACCTCGCCACCGGCTTCAACAAGTGGGGCATCAGCAGCGGCATCGCGGCCGCGCTGGCCCTGCGCGGCACCCTCACCGGCGAGCCCGTCGGTTGGGCCGACCCGCTCTACGACCGACCCTGGCGGTGGCGCGACGCACCGGCCCTGGCGGCGGTCCAGGCCGGTGTGGTCCGCGGCGGGGCGGAGGCGCTCGTCCGCGCTGTCGACCCCCGCACGCGCACGCCGCAGCGTGCCGTCTCGGGGGACTGCGCCGTGGCGCCCGTGTGCACCCACCTCGGCGGGCCGCTGCGCTGGAACGACCTGGAGGGCAGCTACGACTGCCCCCTCCACGGGTCCCGGTTCGGCCCGGACGGCGAGGTGCTGGAGGGCCCCGCCACGCGACCGCTGCTGCGTCGCCGGCGCGACTGACCCCGCCCGGCTGCGGGGGTCACCCGATGGAGCGGCATGCGTGCGGGAGCGGCGGTTACCAGTCGTGGGTCAGTCACCCATCCACGAGGAGGAGAACATGACGACCGCACGAGAGCTCATGACCGCGGGAGCCGAGTGCGCCCGCACCGACGAGACGGTGTCGCAGGCGGCGCAGAAGATGCGCGACCTCGGCGTCGGAGCCCTGCCGATCTGCGGCGAGGACGACCGGCTGGCCGGGATGATCACCAATCGCGACATCGTGCTGCGCTGCGTCGCGCAGGGCCACGACACCACGCAGATGACCGTGGCGGACTACGCCGACGGCAAGCCGGTCACGATCGGCGCCGACGACGACGTCGCCGAGGCGCTGCGCACCATGCTCGAGCACGACGTCCGGCGGCTGCCGGTCATCGACGGGCACGACCTGGTCGGCATCCTCAGCCAGGCCGACGTGGCGCGGGCGCTCCCGGCCCAGCAGGTCGGCGAGCTGGTCGCGGGCATCTCCAGCCCCTGACCCACGGACGAGGGCCGGGTCCAGCAGCGCGGCCCGGTCCTCCCGTCCGCGGGCCCCGGCAGGTCAGGCCCGACCGCGTGCTGCCCCGGTCCGCGCCCGGACCCAGGAGGTCGTGCCGGCGGGCAGCCCCTTGAGCTTCGGAGCGCCGTCGCAGGCGGTCACCAGCAGCGGCGGCGAGCCCTCGAAGGACCACTTCAGGTGGTGGTAGACGCGCGAGAGCGTGTCGTCGCTGTCCACCAGCAGCAGGTGGTCCTCGGCCCGCAGGACCTCGCGCCACGGCCCGTCGACCACGCCCGACAGACCGGGGTCGAAGGGCTCCGGCGACCAGGCGAGGTAGACCGTCACCGTCCCGGTCCCTGCGTCGCGTCCGCCCACCGGGCCACCACCTCGTCGGCGGTCAGCACCTCCTGGCGGTGCTGGTCGTGCAGCATGGCCAGCGTGTGGTCGTGCTCCTCCCAGCTGACCGACGCCGTCGCGTCCGAGACGAGCACGACCGCGAGGTCCCGGGCGAAGGCGTCGCGCGCCGAGGCGGCGATGCAGGACTCGGTGCTCACCCCGCACAGCACGACCCGGCGTACGTCCTGGGCGCGCAGGTCCTGCTCGAGCGTGGTGCCGAAGAAGACGCTGTCGCGGGTCTTCTCGACCACGGTCGCCGGTCCGGGCTCGAGGCCCGCGACCCGCTCGGCCCCGGGCGTGCCACGGACGGTGACCCCCTGGTCGTCCTCGAGCATCGTCAGCGTCCAGGTGCTCCGGTCGGGCTCGTGGACGGTGCGCACCTCCAGCACCGGTACGCCGCTGCGGTGCGCGGCTGCGACCAGTCGGTTGCACGTCGCGACGAGGTCCTCGCGGCAGCGGTCGAGCTCTGCGTCGGAGAACCAGTCGGACTGCAGGTCGATGAGCAGCAGCGCGTCGTGTGCCATGCGCGCCACGTACCCGCTGCCCAGCCGACGCGTGCGCACCCGGACGGGTGGCCACCCCTGAGGGCGGTGGTGGGGCCCGGGAGCGCCCCTACCGTCGAGGGATGACCACGATCGCATTCCTGACCGCGTCCGAAGGCATCGAGAAGGCCGAGCTGGTGGAGCCCTGGCAGGCGGTGACCGACGCCGGCCACGAGGCGGTGCTGCTCTCCCCGGAGTCCGGTGAGGTCCAGCTCTTCGAGCACCTCGACAAGGCCGAGACCCGACCCGTGGACAAGGAGGTCGCCAGCGCCTCGATCGACGACTACGCCGCCCTCGTGCTGCCCGGCGGGGTCGCCAACCCCGACGCCCTGCGGATGGACGAGGCCGCGGTGGCCTTCATCCGCGACTTCGTGGCCTCGGGCAAGCCCGTCGCGGCGATCTGCCACGCGCCGTGGACCCTCGTCGAGGCCGGCGTGCTCGACGGCCGCACCCTCACCTCCTGGCCCAGCCTGCAGACCGACATCCGCAACGCCGGTGGCACCTGGGTCGACGAGCCGGTCGTCACCGACGGCAACCTGATCACCAGCCGCAACCCCGACGACATCCCGTCGTTCAACAACGCGCTCCTCGAGGCGGTCGCGCACGGGGCGGGCAGCACCGGTTCCTGAGTGCCACCAGGACCTCGAACGGGGCGTCGGACCGACCGGTCCGGCGCCCCTGTCTCGTCATCGGCCCGGTCGCCCCGGCGGCGCCGGGAACCCGGACGCGCCCACGGGCCGGGCGTGGGAGCCCCCCGGCGCACGCTCGTCCCGTCCGGGCGCGGCGGTCTCGGACCCTGCTCCCAGGGGCCGCGACCGGGGAGGATTCCGGCCCCCGGCCGCGGCTGTCATCCGGCCATCACCCCTACGGGTGGAAGCACCACCCGGACGTGGTGATTCGGCGATCGGCGACATCGACAAGCCTGCGTCGCCGACGCGGTGCCCAATCACACCCAGCAGGGTGGAGCGACCGTGGACCAGGGACCGCGCGAGGTGTTCCCGCTCACGTCGCAGCGGACGCGGGTGCTGTGACGCGAGTCGTGGGGGATGCCGCGGCGCCGCGGGTCGTGTGAGACGATCGAGGAGTCCGCCCCACCGTGGCACCCCGCTCCCGGCAGCGCCCAGCAGCGCACCAGAGGCAGCGAGAGGACACCCGGTGCGGACACCGGCCCCGCCGAGGACCTGCGATCGGTCCCGGACAGCCGAACCCAGCCCGGCCGCACCTCGCCATCCGGGCCCACGGAGGAGGAGCGAGTGGCTCGACGAGCCCAGCGTCGTACCAACGGTCAGCGACCCCAGCGACGGGTGCGCGACCTCGACAACGAGGGGATCATCCCCGTGCTGGCCCGCGCCGTGCGCGAGGTCGAGGGCTCGGCCCAACGGGGCGCCGTGCCGCCGAGCGCGCGCACGAAGTTCCAGGTCGTGGCGCTGCTCGTCCGCGAGGAGCGGGCCCGGATCAAGGCCGACACCGAGGTCTCGGACTCCCAGCGCGCCGAGCAGCTCAAGCGCCTCGACGGCATCGCCACCATCCTCGCCAAGACCGCCACCCGCGACACGACCCTGCTGCACCTGCTGGCCGAGGACGCCGAGATCGGCGAGGCCGCCGAGGACCTGCGCCGCGACATGCAGCGCCGGGCGGGCCTCGAGGTCGAGGAGCCCGAGCCCGAGGAGGAGGCCGACGGCGAGGGCATGGTCGAGAAGCGGATCGTCCCGCAGAGCGTGGTCTCCCGCCGCCTCGCCAACCCCTTCCTCACCCCCGACTTCTCCGGCGCCGCCCTCAAGGCCCGCCCCCGCCGGCTCGCCGGCTGGGAGCTGCTCGGCCCGCTCTTCCGCTCCTTCGAGTACGGCGGCAACGCTGCGTGCATGCCGCTGCCCGAGCCCGGCTCGCTGGTCGCCCCGGGCGGGCGCGAGCTGATGAAGCACCAGTCGCAGGTGGTCGAGGCCGCCGCCCAGGGCCACCGCACCTTCCTCCTGGCCGACGAGCCCGGCCTCGGCAAGACCGCCCAGGCGCTGCTGGCCGCGCAGGCCGCCGACGCCTACCCCCTGCTCGTCGTCGTGCCCAACGTCGTGAAGACCAGCTGGGCCCGCGAGGTCGGCACCTGGACGCCGCAGCGCACCGCGACGGTCATCCACGGCGACGGCTGGGACGTCGACGGCTGGGCCGACATCGTCGTCGTGAACTACGAGATCCTCGACCGGCACGTGGGCTGGCTGGGCGACTTCGGGTTCAAGGGGATGGTCGTCGACGAGGCTCATTTCATCAAGAACAAGACCTCCCAGCGCTCCCAGCACGTCCTGCACCTCGCCGACCGCATCCGCGCCCGCTACGCCCGACCGCTGATGATGGCGCTCACCGGCACGCCGCTGATCAACGACATCGAGGACTTCCGTGCGATCTGGCAGTTCCTGGGCTGGATCGACGACACCATGCCGCTCGGCCCGTTGATGGAGGCGCTGGAGGAGACCGGGCTGACCCCCGCCGACGGCCCCTCCTTCTACGGCGCCGCCCGCAACGCCGTCGTCCAGCAGGGCATCGTGCGGCGCCGCAAGGTCGACGTCGCCGCCGACATCCCGGCCCGTCGCGTGGCCGACCTGCCGGTCGAGCTCGACGACGCTGTCGGCCGCTCCATCCGCGCCGCCGAGACCGAGCTGGCGCGCCGGATGGTCGCGAGGTACCACACGGCCCTGGAGACCCGGGTCTCCGGACGCGTCGTCGACGGCATCGACCACGAGCTGGTCCGCCGGGTCGCGGGCTGGGAGCTGGAGGACTCCTCGAACAAGAAGGACGGGGAGAACGTCTTCTCCATGGTCCGCCGCATCGGCCAGGCCAAGGCCGGGCTCGCCGCCGACTATGCCGCCCAGCTGGCGCGCAACGTCGGCAAGGTCGTCTTCTTCGCCAAGCACGTCGACGTCATGGACGCCGCCGAAGCCCTCTTCGCCGAGCGCGGCCTGAAGTTCACCTCCATCCGCGGCGACCAGACGCCCAAGGCCCGCGAGGCGGCGATCGACGCCTTCGTCAACGACCCCGAGGTCTCGATCGTCGTCTGCTCGCTCATGGCCGCCGGCGTGGGGCTCAACCTCCAGGTGGCCTCCAACCTGGTGCTGGCCGAGCTGTCGTGGACCGACGCCGAGCAGACCCAGGCGATCGACCGCATCCACCGCATCGGCCAGGAGCTCCCGGTCACCGCGTGGCGCGTCATCGCCGCGCACACCATCGACACCCGCATCGCCGAGCTGATCGACTCCAAGGCCGGGCTCGCGGCGCGGGCGCTCGACGGCTCCGACGAGGAGATCGGCGCCAGCTCCGACGTGCAGCTCGAGGCCCTGGTCTCGTTGCTCACCGAGGCGCTGGAGCGCGAGGAGGGGGCCGCCGCCCGGCGTACCCGTGCCTACGCCGAGGCGCTCGTCGACTGACCCGCGTCGCCACGTCCCGCGGGCTGCGGGGCGGCCGCACGAGGACATTCCAGCGGCCGGCCGCTGAAGCCGGCACGCGGTGCTGTGGTGGGGCCGTCCCGCTAGGTTCCACACCATGGCCTCCGACCGCAGCGACCTGCCCGACCTCACCGGCGCCACGTACGTCGTCACGGGGGCCAACTCCGGGATCGGGCTCGAGGCCGCGCGGAAGCTGGTCGACGCCGGCGGCCACGTCGTGCTCGCGGTCCGCGACTCCGCTCGGGGCGAGGCCGCGGCGGCGACCCTGACCGGGCGCGGCAGCACCGAGGTCGCCGAGCTCGACCTCGCCGACCTGTCCTCGGTGCGCCGCTTCGCCGCCTCCTGGGCCGACCGCGAGATCACCACGCTGGTCAACAACGCCGGGATCATGATGGTCGCCGAGGGCCGCACGGTCGACGGCTTCGAGCGCCAGATCGGCACCAACCACCTGGGCCACTTCGCGCTGACCAACCTGCTGCTGCCGCACGTCACGGACCGTGTCGTCACCGTCTCCTCCGGGCTGCACCACGGCCCGCAGGTCGACCTGGAGGACCTCGACCTGACCCGTGGCTACCGGCCCACCCGCGCCTACCAGCAGTCCAAGCTCGCCAACCTGCTCTTCACCTCCGAGCTCCAGCGCCGCCTCACCGCGGCGGGGCGTGGTGTCGTCGCGCACGCCTGCCACCCCGGCTACAGCGCCACCAACCTGCAGAGCCACCACGCCAACCCGCTGATGAACAAGCTGATGTGGATCGGCAACAAGATCGTCGCCACGAGCGCGGAGTTCGGTGCCCGGCCCACCGTCCATGCCGTCACTGCCGACCTCCCGCCGGACTCCTACATCGGTCCCACCGGCTTCCAGGGCCTGCGCGGGGCCCCGGGGCCCAACCCGCGCTCGGCCCAGGCGCGCGACGCCGATGCCGCGCGCCGGCTGTGGGAGGTCTCCGGGGAACGGACCGGCACCTCGTTCCCGTGGTGAGGTGACCCCGTTCGGTGACCCCGCCCGGGTGCGCCCGCTCCTGGACCCCACTCGCGGATGTCGGTGCCCGCCCGCACAATGGTGCGCGCACGGCACGACGGGCCGTGCTCGTGCAGCCTTGCGAGGGGGACGTCGATGAGCGCCAAGCGTGTCGGGCAGGCACTGCTGACCACCGTGCTGGCCGTGCTGCTGGTGGTGCTCACCACCGGTGCCAGCGGCGAGCGGCCGGCCGAGCAGGTGCGCGGCGTCCTCGACGGGCAGCGGGTGCGGGTCAACCTCCCGGCGACCAGCGACCCCAAGGGCGTCGCGATCTTCTTCCACGGCCAGGGCAGCAACTACAACCACAAGATGGACGGCACCTGGCTGGACGCGCTGCGGCGCGACGGGTGGGTCGTGGCCTCCTCGATGTTCCACCGGGAGAACTGGGGCAATCCGCTCTCGACGCAGGACACCATGGCGCTGTGGGACTGGGCCGAGGAGCAGGGCGGCGGTGAGGTCAAGCTCTACATCGGCGCCTCCATGGGCGGCACCACCTCCCTCAACGCCCTCGTCCACGCCGACCGTCGACCCCCGTGCTGGTACGGCGTGAAGCCGGCCGTCGACATGTCCACCATGGGCAACGTCCCCGGCGCCCGCCGCTTCATCTCCCAGGCCTACGGCGGCCAGCCCTACCCCCGCGACCGCAACCCGGTCGACGCCGCCTTCAAGCTGGCGCAGACCGGCACGACCTTCCGCTTCGTCGCCTCGCCGCGCGACCCCTTCGTGCCCTACGACACCAACAGCGAGGCGATCGTCGACCGGCTCACCGAGTTCGGCGCCGACGTCACCCTGCGCACCGTCGACGGCCCCCACGACGACCCCTCGCACTACAGCGCCCACGACCTGGTGACCTTCGCCAACGAGTGCGCCGGCTGAGGACGCGTCAGCGGACTCAGCGATGGTGGTCGAGCGAGCGGCACGGCTGAGCTTGCGAAGCCGTGACCCGCGTGTCGAGACCCAGTCGTCACGCGGACCGATCTGCCTCAGGTGCGCAGCAGCCCCGGGCCGAACAGGAAGCGCGAGACGGTGATGCGCAGGGCCACCCGCTCGGGATTCTCGCGGGGCTGGCGGTAGCGGCCGGCGTACCGCTCGACCGCGCGGGCGACGTCGGCGGGGTCGGTGGTCGCGACGGCGGTGCCCTCGAGGGTCGACCAGCGCGGGCCGTCGACCTGGCAGGCCGCGACCCGGCCGGGCGTGCGCAGGTGCCGCGCCTTCACCGACCCGCTGCCGGTGATGACCCAGGCGCACTCCTGCTCGAGGTCCAGGGCGACGCCGACCGGCACGACGTGCGGGGAGCCGTCCCTGCGCAGGGTCGTGAGCGTGCACAGGTGCCGCTCGGTCCAGAAGTCGAGGAGCGGGGCGGGCAGCTCGCCCCAGCCGGGCTCGAACGAGGCCACGTGTCGTCTCCTGCGGGTGCGTCGGGGGCGGGTGGGCGATGAGGGGGTAGCGGCGTCAGATCCACCGGGCGAACCAGATGCGGTCCAGCCAGGCGGAGTGGGTCATGAGCTCGTGGGTGAAGACCGGCCAGAACCACGCGAAGTTCAGCAGCACCAGCACCAGGAACGACCCGGCCACGACCACGCCGACGGTGCGCCGGGTGCTGGGCTCGCGCGAGGACCCGATCAACCGGCCGATCGCCAGGGTCAGCGCGAGCACCACGAAGGGCAGCGTGAGCACGGCGTAGAAGAGGAAGATCGGTCGGTCGTCGTAGAGCAGCCACGGCAGCCAGGTCGAGGTCACGCCGACGACCGCCACGCCGTAGCGCCAGTCGCGGGCGCCGATCCACATCGCGGCGGCGAAGAGCACCGCGACGATGCCGGCCCACCAGATCATCGGGGTGCCGATGAGCAGCACCTGGCGCAGGCAGTCGCTGCCGGCGGGAGCGGTGCAGCCGCGGGTGCCGGGCTCGATGCCGGTGTCGGCGGCGACGCCGACGGGCCGGTTGAGCAGCAGCCACCCGGACGGCTGGGACTGGTAGGTGTGCGTGGAGCAGTTCAGGAAGTGCGTGTGGAAGGTGTAGACGTCCTGGTGGTAGTACCAGAGCGAGCGCAGCGACTGGGTCACCTCGCCCAGGCCGCTGGCGTCCGGCTCGGTCGCCGTGGGCCAGCGGGCGTCGCGGTCCGGGGCGTCGTCGACGAAGGTCTCGCCGTCGCAGCGGCCCTCGCCGCTGAACTGGGTGTACTGCGTGGAGGAGAGTCCCTCCTCGTACTCCGCGGCGTTGGCCAGCCAGCCGGTCCACGAGAGCAGGTAGACCACGAAGGCCACCAGCACGAGGTGGGCGAAGGCGGTGGGCGCATCGGCGACCAGCGAGCGCAGCACCGGGCGGCGTACGCCGAAGGAGCGGCGCGCCCCCGCGCTCCACGCCCACGCCAGCAGCCCGAAGGCGGCCAGCGGGTAGAGCGCGGTCCACTTGGTGCCGATCGCCAGGCCCCAGCAGACCCCGCCCGCCAGCAGCCAGGGCCGGAAGAGCAGTGCCCGCACCGGTCCCCACGACGAGGGGTCGGGCGGGGAGGGGAGCCGGGCGGCGAGGCGCGAGCGGTACCAGTCGCGGTCGTTGACGACGCACGCGACCGCGCACAGGGTGAAGAAGGCGACGAAGATGTCGAGCAGCGCCAGCCGGGAGAGCACGAAGTGCAGCCCGTCGAGCATCAGCAGCAGGCCGGCGACCAGGCCGAGCAGCGTGGAGCCGGTCATCCGCCGCGCGAGCCGCACCATCACCACGACCATCAGCGAGCCGACCACGGCCGAGGCCACGCGCCAGCCGAACGGGTCGAGCCCGAAGGCCTTCTCGCCCAAGCCGATCAGCAGCTTGCCGACCTCGGGGTGGACGATCATCGACGGCCCGTCGGTCCACAGCCCGTCGGTGGTGCCCGACAGGACCTGGTCGTTGGCGTCCTCGACGTAGCCGCGGACGTAGCCGTTGTTGACCAGCGACCAGGCGTCCTTGGCGTAGTAGGTCTCGTCGAACTGGAACTCCCGCGGTGTGCCGAGTCGCCACAGCCGCAGGAAGAGCGCCAGCAGGCCGAGCGCCAGCGCGGCGGACCAGCCGATGAAGGGGTCCTCGGCGGGCAGCCGCCCGCGGGCGCGGGCCCAGGCGCTCGGGACCGGGCGCCCCTCGGCGGTGGCGGACAGGCCGACCTCCGGGGCGCGGGGGACCTCGCGCTCGGGCGACTGGCTCGTCACGGGCGCCACCCTACGTCGCCGTGCCTGCGGGGGAGGGCGACTCGGGGACGGTGCGCCCGGGATGGTCCGGGACGGTGCGGGCCGGGGCGGGAGGAGCCGGGATGGGAGGATGCCAGCCGTGAGCGGCACGGGAGGACGTACGTCGGGGGCCGCGGGCACCCTGGTGCTGGCCGCCACGCCGATCGGTCGGCCCGAGGACGCGCCCCCGCGACTGGCGACCGAGCTGGCGACCGCCGACGTGGTCGCCGCCGAGGACACCCGCCGGCTCAAGCGGCTCACCACCGACCTGGGCGTCACGATCACCGGCCGGGTCGTCTCCTACTTCGAGGGCAACGAGTCCGGCCGCACCCCGCAGCTGCTCGAGATGCTCCTCGCGGGCGACCGGGTGCTGCTCGTGACCGACGCCGGCATGCCGAGCGTCAGCGACCCCGGCTACCGCCTCGTCGCCGCCGCGGTCGAGGCCGAGGTGCACGTGACCGCGGTGCCGGGGCCGAGCGCGGTGCTGACGGCGCTCGCGGTCAGCGGGCTGCCGGTCGACCGGTTCTGCTTCGAGGGCTTCCTCCCGCGCAAGGCCGGCGAGCGCGCCCGACGGCTCGCCGGGCTCGCCGACGAGCAGCGCACGATGGTCTTCTTCGAGGCCCCGCACCGCACCCAGGCAGCCCTGGCCGCGCTGGCCGAGGCCTTCGGTGCCGACCGGCCCGCCGCGGTCTGCCGCGAGCTGACCAAGACCCACGAGGAGGTGCGCCGCGGCCCGCTCGCCGAGCTCGTGGAGTGGGCCGGCGAGGGCGTGCGCGGCGAGGTCACGCTGGTCGTCGCGGGAGCCGCGCCCGCGGCCGCGATCGGCTCCGCGCCGGCCGAGCTGCGCGCCGCGGTCGCCGAGCGCGAGGCCGCCGGCACACCGCGCAAGGCCGCCATCCTCGAGGTGGCGCAGGCTGCCGGCGTACCCAAGCGCGAGGTGTACGACGCCGTCCACAAGCCCCAGGAGGACTCATGAGCAGCGACAGCACTGCCGGGCGGGTCACCGAGGTGGGCCGCGACGGCCTGACCCTCGACGTGCTCGACGAGGGCCCGATCGACGGGCCGGCCGTCGTGCTGCTGCACGGCTTCCCGGAGCGCGCGACGTCGTGGCGGCTGGTCGCACCGCTGCTGCACCGCGCCGGCCTGCGCACCCTGACCGTCGACCAGCGTGGCCACTCCCCGCGAGCGCGCCCCCGCGGCCGCCGGGCGTACGCCGTCCAGGAGTTCGCCCACGACGCGCTCGCGGTCTCCGCGGCCGCGACGAAGGCCAGCGGTGGCGGCACGGTGCACCTGGTCGGCCACGACTGGGGGGCAGCGACCGCCTGGGTCGCCGCGACCCTGGCCCCGGAGAAGGTCGCCAGCCTCACCGCGCTGTCGGTGCCGCACCCCGAGGCGTTCATGCGCTCGTGGTTCACCTCCCGGCAGGGCCTCAAGTCCTGGTACATGGCGGCCTTCAACATCCCGCGCCTGCCCGAGTGGCTCGCCCGTCGCGAGGGAGGTCAGTTCGACCGGCTCCTGGGCGGCAGCTTCGGGATGACCCCCGAGGAGGTCGCGATCTTCCGCCGCGAGGTGGTCGAGGACGGGGCGCTGCCCGGCGGCCTGGGCTGGTACCGCTCGTTGCCCTTCATGGACCGCAGCCTGCTCGGGCGCAAGGTCACCGTCCCGACGACGCTGGTGTGGAGCGACGGCGACGCGGCCATCACGCGCGCGCCGGTCGACGCGACCGGGCGCTACGTCCACGCGCCCTACGAGCTCGTCGTGCTGCGGGGCGTCACCCACTGGATCCCCACCCAGGCCCCCGAGGCCGCGGCGGAGGCGATCATCGAGCGGGTGCTCACCGCGTGAGCGGCGGGGACCGGCCCGGGGACCGTGGCGGGCAGCAGGGACCCACCCGCGCCCGTGCCGCGACGGAGGAGAAGTCCGGCTCCCGGCGCAACCGCGAGCGACCACCCGCCCCCGAGCCGCTCCCGCACCCGGTCGTCGACAACCACTGCCACCTCGACATCGCCGACTCCGACGGGGAGTGGTTCGCCACCCGCGACGCCCTGGCCGCCTCGGCCGCGGTGGGGGTGCCCCGGATCGTGCAGATCGGGTGCGACCTGCCGGGGGCGCGCTGGGCCGTCGAGGCCGCGGCCGAGCACCCGGAGATCGTCGCCGGGGTCGCCCTGCACCCCAACGAGGCACCGCGGCTGGCCGTCGCGGGGCAGCTGCAGGCGGCGTACGACGAGATCGAGGCGCTCGCCCGGCACGACCGGGTCCGCGCCGTGGGGGAGACCGGGCTCGACCGCTTCCGCACGGGGGAGGAGGGTCGGACCGCGCAGGAGGAGTCCTTCCGCTGGCACCTGGACCTGGCCAAGCGGCTGGGCAAGACCGTGGTGATCCACGACCGTGACGCCCACGAGGACGTGCTGCGGGTGATCGACGCCGAGGGTGCGCCCGAGCGCTGGGTGATGCACTGCTTCTCCGGCGACGCGCTCTTCGCGCGGGCCTGCCTGGACCGGGGCGCCCACCTCTCCTTCGCGGGCACCGTCACCTTCAAGAACGCCGACCCGCTGCGCGAGGCGCTGGCCCTCGCGCCGCAGGACCGGGTGCTGGTCGAGACCGACGCGCCGTACCTGACACCGGTGCCCTACCGCGGCCGACCCAACGCCTCCTACCTCGTGCCGTTGACGGTCCGCACGATGGCGGAGGTGCGGGGTGAGGACCTGGGTGACCTGTGCCACGCCATCGACGTGAACACCGACACGGCGTTCGGCGGCCACTGGTAGCCGGTGGCGTCGCCACACCCGTCACAAACCCCAGGTCACCGGGGTGAGAGGGGTGCTCAGACGCCGCGGGGGCGCGGGGAACACCTCGCGCGACCCGTGCGAAAAAGATTCCGGGAAGAGTTGGCGCGAACGCCGCAGGCCTGTTGTCCTAGGTGACCGTCAGCCGGGATCGAGAGGTCCTGTCGGCGCCCCGGACGGCCCACCAGCCGCTCGGATCCCCCGCATCGAAGGCCCGCGCAGCACCCTGCCCGGGCGAGCGAGGCGGGTGCGCGCCGGCACTCCAGACCCGGGGAGCACCACGTTCGGAGAAGTGTGCAGAGCACCATCACCACCCTCGCCCGCAGCCGCGCAGTCATGGTCGGACTCATCGTCACGGTGGTCCTGGCCGTCGCCGGCACCACCCTGGGGTACGCCGCCCTCGCCGGCACCGTGACCCTCACCGTCGACGGCGAGACCCGCGAGGTCCGCGCCTCCGGTGAGACGGTCGCCGACGTGCTGGCCGAGGAGGGCATCGAGCTCGGCTCCCGCGACCTGGTCGCCCCCGAGGCGAGCGAGGAGATCGAGGACGGCAGCGCGATCACCGTGCAGTACGCCAAGCCGCTGACCCTCGAGGTCGACGGCGAGGAGCAGACTCACTGGGTCTTCGCCACCGACATCGACTCCGCGCTGGCCGAGATCGGGCAGCGCTACCGCGACGCCGAGCTCTCCCTCTCCCGCGGCGGCGACCTGGACCGCTCCGGCGCCACCCTCGAGGTGGTCACGCCGAAGAAGCTCACCCTGGTCATCGCCGGCTCCAAGGCCAAGAAGCGCACCCTGACCGTCGAGACCGTCCGGGACGCGCTCGAGCAGCTCGGTGTGCGGGTCGACAAGCGGGACGAGGCCAACTTCCGCTTCGACAAGCGCCTGCGCGGCGGCGAGCGGATCGTCTTCACCGACGTGCGCGTCGAGCGCCGCGCGGTCGACGGCGAGACCATCGCCTTCGACACGATCGAGCGCGAGGACTCCTCGATGCCCGAGGGCGAGACCGAGGTCGTCCAGGAGGGCCGCACCGGCCTGCGCGACGTCGTCTACAAGGTGACCCTGCGCAACGGTGAGGTCGCGGTCCGCGAGGTCGTCAAGGCCGACGTGCTGCGTGAGCCGGTCGACCGCGTCGTGCGCGTGGGCACCCAGCAGGCCGCGCCCACGACCAACTTCGCCGGCGGCAGCACCGTCTGGGACGCCCTCGCCCGGTGCGAGTCCGGCGGCAACTGGGCCATCAACACCGGCAACGGCTACTACGGCGGCCTGCAGTTCTCGCTGAGCACCTGGCGCGCCTACGGCGGCCCGGGCTACCCGCACCAGCAGAGCCGCGAGACCCAGATCGCGATCGCGACCAAGCTGCGCGACGCCTCGGGCGGGTACGGCGCGTGGCCCGGCTGCGCGGCCAAGCTGGGTCTGCCCCGCTGACGGCTCCCGTGATGGGGGTCGCCGACCCCCTGGCCACTAGCCTGGCCCCCATGTCTGACACCTCCGCCGGTCCGAGGCTCCTCGGGCCGGCGGAGGTGCGTCAGCTCGCGGCCGAGCTCGACCTCCGCCCCACCAAGCAGCGCGGCCAGAACTTCGTCATCGACCCCAACACGGTGCGTCGCATCGTCCGGGAGTCCGGCGTCGGCCCGGAGGACGTCGTCGTGGAGGTCGGTCCGGGCCTGGGGTCGTTGACCCTCGCGCTGCTCGAGGTCGTGGACCGCGTGGTGGCCGTGGAGCTCGACGAGCTGCTCGCCGCCCGGCTACCGCGCACGCTGGCCGAGCACGCCGGTGACCGCGCCGAGCACTGCGAGGTCGTGCTCGCCGACGCGCTGCGCGTCACGGAGCTGCCCGGCCCGCCGCCGACCGCGCTGGTGGCCAACCTGCCCTACAACGTCTCGGTGCCCGTCCTGCTGCACCTGCTGGCGCTGCTGCCCTCCCTCGAGCGCGGCCTGGTGATGGTGCAGGCCGAGGTCGCCGACCGGCTCGCGGCCCGCCCCGGCTCGAAGGTCTACGGCGTGCCCTCGGTCAAGGCCGCGTGGTACGCCGACGTGCGCCGCGCCGGCGCCATCGGCCGCAACGTCTTCTGGCCGGCCCCCAACGTCGACTCCGGCCTGGTGGCCTGGACCCGCCGCGAGCCGCCCACGACGAGCGTCCCGCGCGAGCACGTCTTCGCGATCGTCGACGCCGCCTTCGCTCAGCGCCGCAAGGCCCTGCGCGGGGTGCTGCGCGCCGTCGCCCCGGCCGAGGCGGTCGACACGGCCCTGGCCGAGGCCGGCGTGGACCCGCTGGCCCGGGGGGAGTCGCTGACCGTCGAGGACTTCGTGCGCATCGCCGAGGCCCTGCCGGTCGTCACCGACGTACGGGACAGCGAGGCGGGCCGATGAGCGAGGCGACCACCCACGACCCGCGCCGGGTGACGGTGCGGGCGCCGGCCAAGATCAACCTGCACCTGGGCGTCGGGGCCCCGCGGCCCGACGGCTTCCACCCGCTGGCGACGGTCTACCAGGCCGTCGGGCTCTACGACGACGTCACCGTCTCGACCTGGGACGAGTGGTCGGTGCAGGTGCGCTACGAGGGCCTGCTCGCCGACCCCTCGGCCACCGGGCGCCCCGCCGACCGGGGCGTCGAGCACACCGTGCCGCTGGGCGAGGACAACATCGCCGTGCGTGCCGGCCGGGCGCTGCTGGCCCACCACGGCATCGTGGACCTCGCGGCCGCCATCACCATCCACAAGTCGATCCCGGTCGCGGGCGGCATGGCCGGTGGCTCCGCGGACGCCGCCGCCACGCTCGTCGCGCTCGACCGGCTCTGGGACCTCGACACCGCCGACGACGACCTGCTGGCGCTGGCCGCGACCCTGGGGAGCGACGTGCCGTTCTCGCTGCTGGGCGGCACCGCCGGGGGCACCGGCCGCGGCGAGCTCGTCGAGCCGCTCGCCGACACCGGGTCCTGGTGGTGGGTCGTGGTCGGCAACGACACCGGGCTCTCGACGCCGGAGGTCTACCGCACCTTCGACGAGATGAGCGACCTGGCCTCGCTGCCCGAGCCGGAGCTCCCCGTCGAGCTGCTCGACGCCCTGGCCCGTGGCGACGTCCACGCGCTGGCCGAGCAGCTGGCCAACGACCTGCAGGACCCCGCCCTCGCACTGCGCCCCGACCTCCAGCAGACCTTCGACGACGGGTACGACGCCGGCGCGCTGGAGTGCCTGCTCTCCGGCTCCGGGCCCAGCGTGCTGCTGCTGTGCGCCGACGCCGACCACGCCCGCAGCGTGACCGCTGCGATGCACGAGGCCGGGCACGGCCGCGCCGTCGCCGTACCCGCTCCCGTGTCCGGCGTGCACGTCGTCTCCTACGACGGGCCGGTGGGCTGAGCCCGTGTCGAACCTGCTGAACCTCGAGCTGGTCTCGAAGTCCTACGGCGTGCGTCCGCTCCTCACCGAGGTCTCCCTCGGTGTGGGGGAGGGCGACCGGATCGGCATCGTCGGGCGCAACGGCGACGGCAAGACGACGCTCCTGGAGGTCATGACCGGCCTGGAGGAGCCCGACACCGGCCGGGTGTCGCGTCGTCGCGGGCTCGAGATCGGCTACCTCCACCAGGGCGACGAGCTCGTCGACACCCACAGCGTGCGCGAGGCCGTGCTCGGCGGGCTCGCGGACCACGAGTGGGCCGCGCGCACCGTGACCCGCGAGGTCGTCGAGGAGCTGCTCGCCGGCATCCCGCTCGACCGCGCCGTGGTCGGCCTCTCCGGTGGCGAGCGGCGCCGCTGCTCCCTGGCCGCGCTGCTGCTGGGCGAGCACGACCTGCTGGTCCTCGACGAGCCCACCAACCACCTCGACGTCGAGGCCGTCGCCTGGCTCGCCGCGCACTTGCGCGCCCGCGACAGCGCGCTGGTCGTCGTCACCCACGACCGGTGGTTCCTCGACGAGGTCTGCCAGTGGACCTGGGAGGTCCATGACGGGGTGGTCGACGTCTACGAGGGCGGGTACGCCGCGTTCACGCTCGCCAAGGCCGAGCGGATGCGCCAGGCCTCGGCCGCGGAGGTCCGGCGGCAGAACCTCGTGCGCAAGGAGTTGGCCTGGCTGCGCCGCGGCCCGCCGGCCCGGACGTCGAAGCCGAAGTTCCGCATCGACGCCGCCAACGCACTGATCGACGACGTCCCCCCGCCGCGCGACCGGCTCGAGCTCGAGCGCTTCGCGACCCAGCGCCTGGGCAAGGACGTCGTGGACCTCGAGGACGTCGACCTGGTCCGCGGCGAGCGCACCCTGCTCTCGCACGCCACCTGGCGGCTCGGCCCCGGCGACCGCGTGGGGATCGTGGGCGTCAACGGCGCCGGCAAGACCTCGGTGCTCAACCTGCTCTCCGGCGCCGTGGCACCGCAGGCCGGTCGGGTCAGGCACGGGCGCACGGTGAAGCTGGCGCACCTCACGCAGGCGATCGACGAGGTCGACCCCGACGCCCGGGTGCTCGCCACCGTCGAGGACATCCGGCGGGTGTCGAAGACCCTCGACGGCCGCGAGCTCTCCGCGACGTCGCTGCTGGAGCGCTTCGGCTTCACCGGCGACCGGCTCACCGCCCGGCTCGGCGACCTCTCCGGCGGCGAGCGGCGGCGCTTCCAGCTGCTCAAGCTGCTGCTGGAGGAGCCCAACGTGCTGCTGCTCGACGAGCCCACCAACGACCTCGACATCGAGACGCTGAACGTCCTGGAGGACTTCCTCGACGGCTGGCCGGGCACCCTCGTGGTCGTCTCGCACGACCGCTACTTCCTCGAGCGGGTCACGGACTCCACCTGGGCGCTGCTCGGCGACGGCCAGGTCTCGATGCTGCCCCGCGGGGTCGACGAGTACCTCGAAAGACGGGCTGCCTTGCTGCGTCAGGACGCCTCGCCGGTCGAGGTGCGAGCGGAGCGAGCCACGAGACCCGGTGACGCGGTCACCGAGGACGACCACGACGTCGCGCCCCCGAAGGCCAAGGCCGGCTCCGCCGAGGAGCGGGCGGCCCGCAAGACCCTGGCCCGCCTCGACAAGCGGCTGGAGAGGATCGCCGAGCGCGAGGCCGAGCTCAACGCCCTGGTGCTCGAGCACGCGACCGACCACCAGCGGCTCGCGGCGATCTCCGCCGAGCTCGCGACGCTGTCGGCGGAGAAGGACGAGGTCGAGCTGGAGTGGCTCGAGGCCGCCGAGCTGCTGGAGTAGCCCGCGGAGCCGGGCGGGGGGAGCAGGGCGCCGGGTAGTCAGAACGGGTCATCCCCGGCGTACCTCCCGGGCAGAACGGCCCCGACGACCCCGCCGATGCCTCCACGATCCTTCAGGTCGGGGCGCACGGAGCCGATGTGAAGGTCCCGGTGGACACGGAGGTCCGCCCCGGCCGAGGAGGCGAGATGCACCAGCTTCCGCACACCCGCGACGTGCTCGTCCTCAGCGGAGGCGCCTCGCGCGGCGCCGTCCAGGTCGGGATGATGCGGGCCCTCGTCGAGCGGGGCGTGCGCCCCGCGGCGTACGTCGGCACCTCCGTCGGCGCCCTCAACTCCGTCTTCCTCGCGGGGGCCGGCGCCGCGTCGCCCGGCGACCTCGCCGAGCGCGTGCAGCAGCTGGGCCGGCACTGGACGCGGATCCAGAGCCGCGACGTCTTCCCGGGCAGCCACTGGACCCGGATCGGCCATGTCGTGCGGCACCCGGCCTCGCTGTACTCCTCCGACGGCCTGCTGCGCCTGGTCCGCACCTGGGCCCCGTCGCACCGCCTCGAGGACCTCCCCGTCCCGGTGCGGGTGGTGACGACGCGGCTGGAGTCCAGCGACGCGGTCTACCACGACCGCGGCGACCTGCAGACCCTGCTGCTGGCCAGCACGGCGCTGCCCAGCATCTTCGATCCGGTCCGCCTCCTCGGCGAGGACGGACCCGAGACCCACGTGGACGGCGGCATCGCCGATCTCGTGCCGGTGGCCGGCGCTCCCTCGCTGGCCCCATCGCGGGTGTTCGTGCTCGACGCGAGCGTGCCCGCGCGGCTGCGGCGCGTCCGCACCCCCATCGACGTGCTGCTGGCGAGCCTGGCGGTCTCGATGCGGGTGCGGCCGACCGTGGCCATGCCGGGGGTCGACGTCGTGCACCTCACCGCCCCCGACCTCGGCGTGCGGATGCACGACTTCTCCCGCACCGCCGAGCACATCGCTCTCGGCTACCGCGCCGCCTGCGAGGCCCTCGGCCCGCTCGGCCAGGACCACACCGTCGCCGCCTGACCGTTCCCGCGATCGGTGACTCGGCGCTGGTTCGAGGGTGAGCCGTCGCTGGTTCGAGGGTGGGCCGTCGTCCCTGCCCTGAGGTGGGGTCAGTCAGCGAAGGGCGCGAGGAGCGTGCGGAGCAGCTCGGCGAGCCGGGCGCGGTCGCGCTCGGGGAGACCGGCGAGGAAATCCTGCTCGGCCTCGAGGAGCGCCTCGAAGGCGCTGTCGACGGCCGCCTTGCCCTCGGGCGTGAGTCGCACCAGGACGCCGCGCCGGTCCGCGGGGTCGGGGTTGCGCTCGACGTACCCCCGCGCGACGAGCCGGTCGACCCGGTTGGTCATGGTGCCGCTGGTCACGAGGGTCTCGCGCAGGAGCCGTCCGGGGGAGAGCTCGTACGGCGTGCCGGCGCGGCGCAGCGCCGCCAGCACGTCGAACTCCCACGACTCGATGCCCTGGGCCGTGAAGGCCGCGCGGCGGGCGAGGTCGAGGTGGCGCGAGAGCCGGCTGATCCGGCTGAAGACGGCGACGGGCCCCAGGTCGAGGTCGCTGCGCTCGCGCGCCCACGCCTCCACCAGCTCGTCGACCTCGTCCCGCATGCGTCCAGGGTACGGGACATCGAGATTCTCGATGTCGAGAGAGTCTGCCGGGTTCGGGTTTGTCGGCTCCCCGACAAACCCGGGAGCTCCACGGCAATACTTCGTCGTCGCACTTCCGGGTCTGTCGGGGCGCCGACGAACCTCCCGGCCGCCCGACCCGCCTACGCTGCCCCCGTGCCCCGCACCCAGCCCGAGACCCTGACCGTCGACCTGCCCTCCGGCCTGCACGTCTCGGCCCTCACCTGGGGCCCCGAGGACGGTCCGCTGGCGGTGCTGCTGCACGGCTTCCCGGACACCGCGCACACCTGGCGCCACCTCGGCCCGGTGCTGGCCGAGGACGGCTGGCGGGTGGTGGCGCCGTTCCTGCGCGGCTACGCGCCGACCGGGCTGGCCCCCGACGGCAGCTACCACGTGCCGGCGCTGGTCCACGACACGCTGGCCCTGCACGCGGCGCTCGGCGGCGACGGGCGCGCAGTCGTCGTCGGCCACGACTGGGGCGCACTGGTCGCCCACGGCACGGGCGCGGCCGAGCACACGCCGTACGCCGCCGCCGTGGCGATGGCCGTCCCGCCCGCCCCGGCGCTCTTCCCGCGCGGACTCGGCGACCTGCCGCTGCTGGCCCGCCAGTCGCTGCTGAGCTGGTACACCGTCTTCCACCAGCTGCCCCTGCTCCCGGAGCGGGTCTTCTCCGCGCACGTGGCTCGGCTGTGGCGTGCCTGGTCCCCGGGCTACGACCCCGGCGAGGACCTCGAGCACCTGGCCGCGGCACTGCCCGACCGCGCCCACCGCAAGGCCGCGATCGACTACTACCGGGCGGCGCCGCGTCGGGGTGCCCTGCCGTCGGCGTACGCCGACCTGGCCGACACCTGGCTCCAGCTGCCGCGGGTGCCGCTGCTCTACCTGCACGGTGCGCGCGACGGCTGCCTGGACTCCCGCTTCGCGGCCCGGCTGGTCGAGCTGCTGCCCGAGCTGCCGGCGCGCAGCCGGGTCGAGGTGGTCCCGAGTGCGGGGCACTTCCTTCAGCTCGAGCGGCCCGACCGGGTCGCCGCGCTGGTGCGCACCTTCCTCGCAGAAGTCTCTTGACGTCAAGATAAATGCGGGCGATGCTCGAGATGTCTTGACGTCAAGATATCTGGAGGAAGCCGTGCCGCTGGACGCACCGACCTGGGACCCCACCCGCTACCTCGCGTACGCCGACGAGCGGTCGCGGCCGTTCGGCGAGCTGCTCGCCCGGGTACCCGCCCCCGCCGACCGGGTCCGCACCGTGGTCGACCTCGGCTGCGGGCCCGGCCACCTGACGCCGCTGATCACCTCGCGCTGGCCCCGTGCCGCGGTCCACGGGCTCGACTCGAGCCCGCAGATGGTGGCGGCCGCGCGCGACCGCGGTGACGGTGCTGACGGGGCCACCTACGACGTGGCCGACCTGCGCGACTGGCTCGCCGGCGACGAGCGCGCCGACGTGCTCGTCACCAACGCGACGCTGCAGTGGGTGCCCGACCACCTCGCGCTGCTCCCCGCCCTCGTCGAGCACGTGACCCCGGGCGGCTGGCTCGCGATCGGGGTGCCGGCGAACTTCGACGAGCCCAGCCACGTGCTGCGCGAGCAGCTGGCCGCCGAGGAGCCGTACGCCGAGCACACCCGCGGTGTCGCCTCGCCGGCCGCGCCGGGGGCGCGCGCCTACCTCGAGGCGCTCGCCGCGCTCGGCTGCACGGTCGACGCCTGGGAGACGACCTACCTGCACGTCCTGGTCGGCGAGGACCCGGTCTTCACGTGGATCTCCGGCACGGGCGCGCGACCGACGCTCCAGGCGCTCCCCGAGGGCCTCCGCCCCGGGTTCGAGTCCGAGCTCAAGGCGCGGTTGCGGGCGGCGTACCCGCCCGGGCCGGCGGGGGTGGTGATGCCCTTCAGACGGGCGTTCGTGGTGGCCCAGGTCCCGGGCGCGGGTGCTGCCGCCGGGGGAGCGGCGTGATGCGGCTGCACCACATCCAGCTTGCCTGCCCGCCGGGTGGCGAGGACGCCGCCCGCCGCTTCTGGGTCGAGGGCCTCGGGCTGGCCGAGGTGCCCAAGCCGGCCCCGTTGGCCGGACGCGGCGGCGCCTGGTTCCGCTCGTACGACGGTGGGCTGGAGGTCCACGTGGGCGTCGAGGACCCGTTCACGCCCGCGCGCAAGGCCCACCCCGCCGTGCTGCTGGACGACGTGGCGGAGCTGGACCGGGTGGCGACCCGGCTCGAGGCGCTCGGCCACGAGGTCGACCCCTCCGAGCGCGACACCTTCCCCGGGCACGTGCGCTGGCACGTGCGCGACGGGCACGGCAACCGGGTCGAGCTGCTGGCACCCGGTCCGGTGACGTAACCCCCCGGGGTTTCCCGCGTTTGACACGTGTCGACCCGTTCGCCGCGCCCACCGGCGCGACGGCGGCACGGTCTTGGGGGGCCGAGGGGCGACGACCGCTTGCCGCGACGGCCCACAGGTCGTCTCCAGAAAGGGCCGACCCAACGATGGACGACCTCACCCGATCGAGCGACCCGTCACCCGTGGTGAACCGGGTCAAGCGCGCGCAGGGGCAGCTGGCCGGCGTGCTGCGGATGGTCGAGGAGGGCCGCCAGCTCGACGACGTCCTCAACCAGCTCAAGGCCGTGACCCGGGCGCTGGAGCGGGCCGGGTTCGCGATGATCACTGCTGACCTGCGACGCCAGGTCGCGAACGGCGAGGACATCACCGAGTCCGACCTCGACACCTACGAGCGGCACTTTCTCTCGCTCTCCTGAACCGCGGTGGCCCTGGCGCACGAAGGTTACCGGCGGGTAGCATCCGGCGCATGAGCCAGGTCCTCTCCCTGTGGCGCACCGCCAGCAGCCTCCCCGTCATCGGCAGCAGCATCGGCACGCGCGCCTTCAGCCTGGCCTTCGGCCAGAAGGCGCCGTACTTCAGCTCGATCCGCCCGCGCTTCACCGTGCTCGAGCCGGACCACGCCGAGCTGCTCATCCCCAAGCGCCGGGCGGTCCAGAACCACATCGGCACCGTCCACGCCATCGCCCTGTGCAACGGCCTGGAGGCCGCAATGGGCGCGCTCGCCGAGGTCACCATCCCGGCGGACCGGCGCTGGATCCCGAAGGGCATGGACGTGCGCTACACGGCCAAGGCGACCAGCGACATCACCTGCGTCGCCGAGACCGACCCCGAGCAGTGGACCGCCGAGCTCGGTGACGGCTACGACCTGCCCGTCCGCGTCCGCGGCACCCGCGACGACGGCACGGTCGTCATCGAAGGCACGATCAACCTCTGGGTCAGCCCGAAGGTGAAGCGGTAGGGCTCAGCCCGCCCCACCGGTGTTCTGCCCGCCGTCCATGTTGCCGGCGCGGGTGAGGTCGATCGGGTTGGTGTCCCCGACGTACTTGGCCTGGATCCAGGTCGCGACCACCGTCAGCACGGTGTTCATCGCGATGTAAAGCAGCGCGATCACCAGGATCGTGGGGACCTGGTTCTGGAACTGCTGGTAGATCGCCTCGCCGACCTGCGTCAGGCCAGGCGCGGCGACGGCGTAGCCGAGACTGGTGTCCTTGAGGGCCACGACGCACTGGCTGATGATCGCGGGGACCATGATCTTGATCGCCTGCGGCAGCTGGACGATCCACACGACCTGGCTCTTGCGCATGCCCAGGGCGTACGCCGCCTCCGGCTGTCCCTGGGGCACGGCGTTCATGCCCGCGCGGAAGATCTCGGCCAGCACCGCGCCGTTGTAGAGCGCCAGGGCGCCCACGACGGACCAGTACGCACCCGACTCCCCGCGCGTGATGCCCCAGGAGAAGAAGATCAGGATCATCAGGAGCAGCACCGGGACGGCCCGGAAGAACTCCACGACCACGAAGCTGACCCACCGCACCGGCCGGTGGTCCGACAGCTTGCCGAGACCGAGCGCCAAGCCGAGCCCGACGGCGCCCAGGACCGCGGCGCCCGCCATGGACAGCGTGGTCACGACGCCGTCGAGGAGCAGGGCGGAGAGGTAGCGCGGGGTCACGAACGGTTCCCACTTGTCGTACTCGAGCTGGTCCTCCACCCACAGCTTGTAGACCGCGAGAGCCAGCAGCGCGACGATCGCCAAGATCGAGACGACCGTGTACGCCCGGTGCCGCGCGATCGTGCGCGGTCCGGGGGCGTCGAACAGCACGGACCCGCTCATCGGGCCACCTTCCAGCGTCGCTCGATCGCGTAGGACAGTGCCGAGATCAGCTCGACCAGCACGACGAAGATGATGGCGAAGACGACGAAGATCATGACGGTCTGGGTGGTGTAGTCGTTGGTGAGGCTCCGCATGCGCGCGAAGGCCTCGAAGACACCGACCGCGCCGGCCACGGTGGTGTTCTTCAACAGCGCGATCTGGACACTGGTCAGTGGCGGCAGCGAGGCGCGGAAGGCCTGCGGGAGGATGACCTCGCGCATTGCGCCGCCGAAGGTGAGCCCGATGGCGCGGGCAGCCTCGGCCTGTCCCAGGGGGACGGCGTTGACGCCCGACCGCAACGCCTCGCAGACGAACGTCGAGGTGTAGACGGTCAGGCCCACGACGCACGCCGTGAAGATGTTGTTGAGGTTGAAGCCGGCGACCTGGACGTCGATGAAGTCGAAGCGCAGGCCCACCTTCGGCCCCGCGATGCGGAAGAAGAGCAGCACGACCAGCAGCGGCGTGTTGCGAATCAGCGTCACGTAGACGGCCACCGCGCGTCGCAGCACCGCTACCGGACCGACCCGCAACGCCGCGAGGACGGTGCCGACCAGCAGGGAGGCCAGGCCCGAGATCACGAAGAGCAGGCCGGTGTAGCCGAAGGCCTTGACCACCGCGTCGCTGTTCTCGAGGACCGCGTCCACTCAACCTCCCTGTCGTCGTTGTCGTCGTCGGCCGCCGTGCCGGGCCTGCTCGGAGCCGAGGGGCGGTGCGCCGACCTAGCGGGGTCGGCGCACCGCCTCTACCGGCGGGTCACTGCAGGATCAGGCCTGGCACTCGTCGAGGGCGGGGGGCTCCGGGGTCTCCACGTCCTCGCCTCCGAGGGTCGCCTCGAAGGCCGCCTCCCACGAACCGTCCTCGAAGGCCTCGGTGAGGGTCTCGTTGATCCACTCGCACATCTCGGGGTACTCCTGCGAGTAGCCCACGCCGATCCGCTCCTCGGAGAACTCCTCGCCCACGACCTTCAGCTCGCCGTCGTACTGCGCGGCGAGCCCGAGCAGGATCGCGCCGTCGGTCGACATCGCGCCGACGGTGCCGTTGACGACGTCCTCGGCGCACTGGCTGTAGGTGTCGGCCGGGACACCGATCGCACCGGCCGCCTCGACGTTGGAGAGGGAGGTGGAGCCGCTCACCGAGCAGACCTCCTCGCCCTCGAGGTCCTCGATCGACTCGACGTCGGAGTCGGCGGGGACCAGCACCTGCTGGCCCGTCAGGAAGTAGGGACCGGCCTGGCCGACGACCTGGCGGCGCTCGTCGGTGATGGAGTACGTCGCGAGGACCAGGTCGACGCGACCCTGCTGGAGGTAGGGCTCGCGGTTGTCGGAGATGGTCTCCTCCCACACCACGTCCTCGGGTGCGATGCCGAGGTCGGCGGCGAGGATCTTGGCGATCTCGACGTCGAAACCGGTGGGGATGTCCGACGAGGCGTCCTTGAACCCGAGCCCGGGCTGGTCGTACTTCACGCCGATCGTGATCTCGCCGGCCTCGGCGAGCTCGCGCATCCGCGTGCCCTCCTCGAACTCCTCGGCTGCGTTCTCGGCGACGTCGACCTCAGGGCTGTCGCCGGCCTCAGTACCGGCGTCACCGCAGGCGGCCAGCGACCCGGCCAGGACGAGGGCAGCCGCGGCGGCCCCGAGCTTGTTCAATCGCATCCTTCTCTTCTCCTTCTTCCGAGTCGACAGGTGTCGAGGTGGGGGACTGCGTGGGAGTGGACGGGCGGGCTGGCGTGGCGCGGTTGCCGCGTCAGTGCTTGAGGATCTTGCCGAGGAAGTCCTGGGCGCGCTCCGAGCGCGGGTTGGTGAAGAACTCCTCGGGAGTGTTCTCCTCGACGATGGCGCCGTCTGTCATGAAGACGACCCGGTCGGCGGCGGTGCGCGCGAAGCCCATCTCGTGGGTCACCACGACCATGGTCATGCCCTGCTGGGCGAGGTCGACCATGACGTCGAGGACCTCCTTGATCATCTCGGGGTCCAGCGCGGAGGTGGGCTCGTCGAAGAGCATGACCTTCGGGTTCATCGCCAGCGCGCGGGCGATCGCGACCCGCTGCTGCTGGCCGCCCGAGAGCTGGGCGGGGTACTTCTGGGCCTGGTGGGCGATGCCGACGCGGTCGAGCAGCTCGAGGGCGCGCTTCTCCGCGTCGGCCTTCTTCTGCTTGCGCACCTTGATCGGCCCGAGGGTGACGTTCTCGAGGATGGTCTTGTGCGCGAAGAGGTTGAAGCTCTGGAAGACCATGCCGACCTCGGCGCGCAGCTTCGCGAGCTCCTTGCCCTCCGCGGGCAGCGGCTCGCCGTCGAGGGTGATCGAGCCCTTGTCGATCGTCTCGAGCCGGTTGATCGTGCGGCACAGCGTGGACTTGCCCGAGCCCGACGGCCCGATGACCACGACGACCTCGCCGCGGGCGATGGAAAGGTTGATGTCCTGGAGGACGTGCAGGTCGCCGAACCACTTGTCGACGTGGTCGAGCACCACCAGGGGGGCGCCGGCGGCCGCGTTGACCCCCGAGTCGATCTGCGTCATGGACCAGCACCCTAGCCACACCGGAGTGACCCGTGCCACGGCTCGGGTCCGCGCAGCGGGTTCCGATCAGGTCACGATCCCGTCGCCGGCCCGGTGTCGGCCCCTCGGGCGGCCGCCGGCCGCGCGGGCCGGTCGCCGAGGAACACCGGGTTGGTCATCGCGACCATCGCCAGCCCCGGCACGCCTTGCAGCGGGTTCAGCACCGGGGCGCCGTCGAGGCGGCGTACCTCGGCGCGGACGAAGGACGCGAGCCCGGCGGGCACGCTGACGACGACCTCCGCGGCGCCCTCGGCGTCGGTGACCGCGCCGCCGAGCACGGTCAGCGGACCGCGCAGCTGGGCCAGGCAACCGGGCGCCCCGCCGACGGTGAGGCGTACGTCGACGAGGTCCGTGGCCGCGGCGCCCAGCGCCTCCCCGCAGGTGGCCGTGCGGTCCGCGAGCGAGGCGGTGAGGTCGAGGTCGACGGCACTGGACTCGGCGATCCATGCGTGCCCGGCGCGCAGCCCGCGCACGATCGCGGGCGTCGAGAGGGTGCCGGCACGCACGACGGTCTGGGGGAGGCCCACGACCTGGTCCTCGGTGTGGGAGTCGCTGTTGCCCATGACCGGCACGTAGGTGCCGGCGACGAGCAGCGTGTGCCAGGCCTCGACGGCGACCTGGTCGTCGAGGGTCCAGGGGCCGTTCCACATCTCGACGAGGTCCATGGCGGCGTACGTCGGGTCGAAGCCCCACGTCGACCCCGGCTCGGGCGCGAACGGGTGCGCGGTGACCGCGAGGCCGCCGACCCCGCGGACCCGCTCGGTGAAGGTGGCGAGTGCGTCGTCGTCGGGCCGGAACCGCCAGTCGACCCAGGTGCCGGCGGGCAGGCCCAGGGCGAGCCAGTGGCCGGCGCGGGTCGTGACCTCCTCGCCGTTGACGACGAGGAGGTCGTCCGGGGCGTGCCGCCCCCAGGTCAGCTGGGCGGAGGAGGTGTTGTGCTCGGTCGAGCCGATGAAGTCCAGGCCCGCTTCGCGGGCGAGCGCGGCGAGCGAGGCCTGCGTGTGCCGCCCGTCGGAGTGGACGGTGTGCAGGTGGCAGTCGCCGCGGTACCACCCCGGGCCCGTGCCGGGGACCCGTCGCGGTGCGGGCTGGGGTCGGAACCGGCGGCGCTCGCGGCCGAAGTGCAGCGTCACGCGCACCTCGTAGTCCACCCCCGGCGGCACGACCGCGAAGGGTCCCAGCGCGACGTGCCAGGTGCCCGGCGTGATCGGCCCGGCCAGGTAGCCCGGCGTCGCCCGCGCAGCGCTGATCCGGAAGGAGTCGCGCGCGCCACCGGACCAGCCGCGGAAGCCGGCCGCGTCACCCAGGTCGGACCCGCTCGGGTCGAAGATCCCGATGTCGATGACGTTGGCGCTGAAGCCGAGGCCGGTGTCGGTCTTCTCGTAGGCGTAGGACACCTCGATCTCGCGCACGCCGCGCGGCACCTCGACCGGCAGGTAGTGCCAGTCCGGCGTGTTGACGCCGCTGAAGGAGCCGGTGAAGGTCTGCGTGCGGCTCTCGCCCGCGGCGGCGGGCTCGAAGCGGGCCACGGCCGCGGTCGTGACCAGGCCCGACGTGCCGGCGAGCAGCGTGCGTCGGGTCGCCCGGGAGTGGTGCGCACAGGTGCACATGCCCGGTCCAACGAGGGACGGCACGATTCGGGACGGCCCGGGCCCCCGCCGTACGCTTGACGACTGTCATGCGCACCTACGAGGTCCGCACCTACGGGTGCCAGATGAACGTCCACGACTCCGAGCGGCTCAGCGGACTGCTCGAGGACGCGGGCTACGCGCGTGCCGCCACCGGCGAGCGGCCCGACGTGGTCGTCTTCAACACCTGCGCGGTGCGCGAGAACGCCGACAACAAGCTCTACGGCAACCTCGGCCACCTCGCGCCCGTCAAGGCCGAGCACCCCGGGATGCAGATCGCCGTCGGCGGCTGCCTGGCGCAGAAGGACCGCGACACGATCACCCGCAAGGCGCCGTACGTCGACGTCGTCTTCGGCACCCACAACATCGGCTCCCTGCCGGTGCTGCTGGAGCGCGCGCGGGTGCAGCAGGAGGCCCAGGTCGAGATCCTGGAGAGCCTCGACGTCTTCCCCTCGACGCTGCCCACCAAGAGGGAGAGCGCGTACGCCGCCTGGGTGTCTGTGTCGGTGGGTTGCAACAACACCTGCACCTTCTGCATCGTCCCGGCGCTGCGCGGCAAGGAGAAGGACCGGCGACCCGGCGACATCCTGGCCGAGGTCGAGGCCCTCGTGGCCGAGGGCGTCTCGGAGGTCACCCTGCTCGGGCAGAACGTCAACGCCTACGGCGTGGAGTTCGGCGACCGGCAGGCCTTCTCCAAGCTGCTGCGCGCGTGCGGCGAGATCGAGGGCCTCGAGCGGGTGCGCTTCACCAGCCCGCACCCGGCGGAGTTCACCGACGACGTCATCGACGCGATGGCCGAGACCCCCAACGTCATGCCCAGCCTGCACATGCCGCTGCAGTCCGGCTCGGACCGGCTGCTGAGGGAGATGCGCCGCTCCTACCGCTCGGCGAAGTACCTCGGCATCCTCGAGCGGGTGCGCGAGCGGATCCCGCACGCCGCCATCACCACCGACATCATCGTCGGCTTCCCCGGCGAGACCGAGGAGGACTTCCTCGAGACGATGCGGGTCGTGCGGGAGTCGCGCTTCGCCAGCGCCTTCACCTTCCAGTACTCCAAGCGCCCCGGCACCCCCGCCGCCGACCTGCCCGACCAGGTACCCGCCGACGTGGTCAAGGATCGGTACGGCCGGCTCGTCGACCTCGTCAACGAGATCGCCTGGGAGGAGAACAAGGCGGTCGTCGGGCGCACCGTCGAGCTCATGGTCGCCGAGGGCGAGGGCCGCAAGGACTCCGAGACCCAGCGGCTCTCCGGGAGGGCCCCGGACAACCGGCTCGTGCACTTCGCGGCGCCCGAGGAGCCGGTGCGGCCGGGCGACATGGTCACGGTCGAGGTCACGTACGCCGCGCCCCACCACCTCGTCGCCGACCGGGTGCTGTCGGTGCGTCGTACCCGCTCGGGGGACGCCTGGGAGGCCCGGGCGGCCGCGCCCGCGTCTGCGGGTGTGGGACTCGGCATGCCGACCGTCGGCGTGCCCGCGCCGCTCCCCGACGCCCCCGCCTGCCGCTAGGGCATCTCTTTACCTATAGTCCGGCGGGTGCCTGCCGACCAGCCCACGATCCTGGCCACCTCCGGTGGCGCCGTCGCCGCCGATCGCATCCGATGGGGCGTCGGACCTCTGACCGACCTGGCCGTCGACCTCTCCGGGGTCTCCGGCCGGGCGCCGAAGGTGTGCTTCCTGGGCACCGCCTGCGGTGACTCGCCCGCCCTCGTGCGCGACTTCTACGACGCCGCCCAGGCCCGCGGCTTCCACGGCAGCCACCTCCAGCTGTTCACGATGCCCAACGTCGAGGACATCACCGCCCACCTGCTCGAGCAGGACGTCGTGTGGGTGTGGGGCGGCTCGGTCGCGGGACTGCTGGCGATGTGGCGGCTGCACGGTGTCGACGAGGCGATGCGCACGGCGTGGGAGGCCGGGGTCGTGCTGACGGGTGTCTCGGCCGGGTCGATCTGCTGGCACGTCGGCGGCACCACCGACTCCTTCGGCCCCGAGCTGCGGCCCATCACCAACGGCCTGGGGCTGCTGCCGTGGAGCAACGGCGTGCACTACGACTCCGAGGAGCAGCGCCGCCCGCTCTTCCAGTCCCTCGTCGCCGACGGCACGCTGCCGACCGGCTACGCCACCGACGACGGCGCCGGGCTGCTCTACCGCGGCACCGAGATGGTGCAGGCCTACGCCGAGCGCGACGGAGCCGGCGCCTACCTCGTCGAGCGCGACGACGTCCGGGCCGTCGAGACCGAGCTGGACGTCACCCGCCTCTGACGCTCGGCCGCAGCCCGCCGGTCCGACGGCTCGCGCTTGCGCCGTCGCAACGGCCCCGGTCGACGCGGCCCACCGGCCACGCTGCAGTCGAGGTGCGGGTCGAGGTGCGGGTCGAGGCCCACGGACGCGGAGGAACGCGTCCTCAGGCCTCGACCCAGGCCTCGGGTCACACCTCGACCCACACCTCGACCCAGGCCTCGAGTCACACCTCGACCCGGGCCTCGGCAGCAACGCCCGGGGTCAGCGGCCGGTGTCGTAGGGCTGGTCCTCCGAGCGCGGGTCGAGCCGGGGGTAGCCGGCCTTCGGTGGCAGGCCGTCCGGGTTCTCCTCGACCCCGCCGGCGGACTGCTCGGGAGGTACGTCGCCGGCCGGCTCGGTGGGACCGGTGTAGCGGACCCCGTCGGTGCCGTGCTGGCCCGGCCCGGTCGGCCCCTCGCGCTCGCTGCTGACGCCCATGCCACCCGCGAGCTCGTCGTTGCTGTTGCGCACGTCGTCGGGCTCGCGGCCGGTCGCGGGGTCGACGGTTCCGCGCTGGTCGTCGCCGGCAGGCTCGGGGGACGGGTGGGTGCGGCTCATGCGGGTGACTCCTGGGGGTGGTTGCCGTCGCCGGCGTCCTCCTCGTTGCGCGTGGCCTTGGTGCTGGTGTCCTCGCCCTCGCGGGTCTCCGCGGGCGCACCCTCGGTGGCGGGGTTGGCGTCGGCGGAGACGTCCGGCACGAGCGGCTCGGTGATCCGGTCCAGGACGGCGTCGACGCCGCCCGCGTGCAGCTGTGGGGCCTCGGCCTCGGGCTCCGGCATGGGGCCGAGGTCGTCCTCGGCCCCGGCCGCCTCAGGCTGGGTCGTGCTCTCTGGTGTGCTCACGGGTGGCTCCCTTCCCGCCGGCCCCTCCGCCGGCGAACCCGAAGGTCGAGTAGGCACCGATGGTTCCCGCTCGCAGCCCGTCCAGAACCACCCGCTCGTGCGGCACGACCGGACCCGGGAGGGAGTCGAGCTCGTCGAGCGCCACCCACCGCAGCCCACCCGACTTGGTCGGCTCGGTCACCCGGGGCTCCCCGGTCCAGGTGCGGCTGGTGAAGAAGAAGTCGACCCGCTCGTCGATCGGCAGGTCGTTCGCCGTGCGCTGCATCGTGGTGAGGTGCTCCAGCTCGAGCCCGCCCACGCCGAGCTCCTCGCGGGCCTCGCGGTGCGCGGCGTCGTACGCCGTCTCGCCGCGCTCCACGTGTCCGGCCGCGCCGGAGGCCCAGTGCCCGTCCATGAAGGCGACGCCCTTGCGCAGCTGGAGCAGCACCTCGGTGCCGCTCGCCCCCTCGCGCAGGAGCAGGACGTAGGAGGCGGGCACGACGACGAAGCGACCCTCGTGCGGGTCGCCGGTGTGCGGGTCGGTCACTGGCTGGGCTCGTCCTCGGTGGTGCCCGCGTTGTGCTCCTGCTCGGCCTTCTCCCCGGCGCCGGGCTCGGAGCCGTCGGGCAGCTCGCCCTCGTGCTCGCCCGGGGGCGTGCCCTCGGTGGGGAGCGTGGGCTCCTCGCGCTCCTCCGGGATCGGTGCGGTCACGGTGTGTCGTCCGTACGGGGGTAGGTCCGCGGCGGGTTCTCGGGCGGCAGGTCGTCCTTCTTCCCGTCGAGCTTCTCCAGGCCGGACTTCGCGGCGGTCACACCCTTGGCGATCTTGTCGCTGTGCTTGCCCTTGGTGCGCTTGTCCGCCTCGGACGCGGCCTTGTCGAGCCCCTTGGCGATCTTGTCGCCGTGCTTGTCGACGGCCTCGGTCAGCTGCTTCTTCGCCTTGTCCAGAAAGCTCATCGGACCTCCTCGCAGGTGCGGACTGGGACGTTGCCACACTAACCGGGTGAGCCTCCCCCCTCCGGTCGTCGCGGTCGTGGGTGCGACCGCCGCCGGCAAGAGCGGGCTCTCCCTCGACCTGGCCGAGGCCTTGGGCGGCGAGGTCGTCAACACCGACGCCATGCAGCTCTACCGCGGCATGGACATCGGTACGGCGAAGCTGCCCGTCGCCGAGCGGCGCGGGATCCCGCACCACCTCCTCGACGTCCTGGAGGTGACCGAGCCGGCGTCGGTGGCGGAGTTCCAGGGGCAGGCGCGGGCGGTCATCGCGGAGGTCCGCGGCCGCGGCCGCACGCCTGTGCTCGTGGGCGGGTCGGCGCTCTACACGCGTGCGGTCCTGGACGAGTTCGCCTTCCCCGGCACCGACCCCGAGGTCCGCGCGCGGCTCGAGGCGGAGCTGGCCGACGTGGGCAGCGCCGTGCTGCACCACCGCCTGGCCGAGGTCGACCCGGAGGCTGCGGCGAACATCCTGGTCGAGAACGGGCGTCGGGTCGTCCGGGCGCTCGAGGTCGTCGAGATCACCGGGCGACCCTTCAGTGCGACGCTCCCGACGCTGACCTACGTCGACCCGCGCAGCGTGCAGGTCGGGGTCGACATCGACCGCCCGACCCTGGACGCCCGGATCGAGCAGCGGGTCTCCGAGATGTTCGAGACGGGACTCGTGGCCGAGGTCGAGGCGCTGCTCGGGCACGGCCTCGCCGAGGGGCGCACCGCCTCCCGGGCCATCGGCTACCCCGAGGTCATGGCGCACCTGGCCGGCGAGTTGTCCCTGGACGAGGCCCGCGAGCGGACCGTCATCGCGACCCGTCGCTTCGCCCGGCGCCAGGACGCGTGGTTCCGCAAGGACCCGCGGATCACCTGGGTCCGCTTCGACGACCCCGACCGCCTCGCGCGGGCGCTGTCGGCGGTCGCTGCTGTCATGGACGCGTGACCCGGACGCTCTTCTACACCGCCACCACCCTCGACGGCTTCCTCGCCGACGACCACGACTCGCTGGACTGGCTCTTCGTCCAGGAGCAGGAGGAGGGCGGGGCACTGGACTACGCGGACTTCATCGCCGGTGTCGGGGCGGTCTGCATGGGCGCGACGACCTACGAGTGGCTGGCGCGCCACCTCGCCGAGGGCGGCTCCGGCGAGCCGGGTGGTGAGTCCGGCGATGGCGGCTGGCCCTACTCCGTGCCCTGCTGGGTCTTCACCCACCGCGACCTGACCCGGGCCGAGGGGGCCGACCTGCGCTTCGTCCAGGGCGACGTGGAGCCGGTCTGGCAGCAGATGGCCGCGGCGGCCGGCGATCGCGACGTGTGGGTCGTGGGTGGCGGCGGCCTCGCTGCCGCGTTCGCCGAGGCGGGGCGGCTCGACCGGCTGCTGCTCTCGATCGCCCCGGTGACATTGGGGTCGGGCCGGCCGCTCTTCCCGCGCCCGTTCGACCTGCGGTTGGTGGAGACCGGTCGCAACGGGGCGTTCCTCTGCGCGACGTACGACGTCGTCGGGCCGCGGCCCGCGCCCGACCGCGTCGGGTGACCAGCGGGCGTGATGCCCGCGACAGCGGGCTCGGACGGTGCGCCCGGCGTCGTACCGTGTGCGGGTGAGCGCACCCCCCGCCGTCGAGTGGCCGACCATCGACTCAGTCGAGGAGCTGGTCGACCTGCTCGGCGAGCCGAACCAGCGCGCGCGGGACAAGGGCCGTGACCGGCTGCTGGAGGTCGACCGGGCGTGGCTGGCGGCCTCGCCGTACTGCGTCATAGCCACCGCGGACGAGCACGGTCGCTGCGACGCCTCGCCCAAGGGCGACCCGTCCGGGCAGCTGGTCCACGTGGTCGACGACGTGACGATCGCGCTGGCCGAGCGGCCGGGCAACCGACGAGCCGACGGGTACCGCAACATCCTGGCCAACCCCCACGTCGGCCTGCACTTCCTCATCCCCGGCCGCGGCGACACGCTGCGGGTCAACGGGCGCGCCCGGCTGGTGCGGGACGCGCCGTTCTTCGACGAGATGGTCGTGCGGGGTGGGCGGCCGCTGCTGGCGGTGGTCGTCGACGTCGAGGAGGTGTTCTTCCACTGCTCGAAGGCGTTCCTGCGCTCGGGGCTGTGGGACCCCGAGACCTGGGACCCGACCGGGGTCGTGCCGCGCCGCGCGGTGATCGCCTCGACGGTCGAGGGCGCGGGCACCGTCGAGGAGCTCGACCGGTACTACGGACCGTCCTACGCCGACGGTCTCTACTGAGGGGCACTGCTGATGACCTACCCCTTCCTCAAGGGCCACGGCACCGAGAACGACTTCGTCCTGCTGCCCGACCACGACGGCTCTGTCCACGGGTCCCTGTCCGCCGAGGAGTGGTCGGCTCGGGTGCGTGCGCTGTGCGACCGGCGCGCCGGGATCGGCGGCGACGGGGTGCTGCGGGTGGTGCGCGACGGCGCCCTGTGGTTCATGGACTACTGGAACGCCGACGGCTCGGTCTCGGAGATGTGCGGCAACGGCATCCGGGTCTTCGCACGACACCTGCTCGAGGAGGGCCTGGTCGCCGCCGACCAGCCGCTGCCCGTGCAGACCCGCGACGGGGTCAAGACGATCACCTTCGACGCCTCGGGGCAGATCACGGTCGACATGGGGGAGCCGCGGCTGCTCGGTGAGACCTCGGTGTCGATCGGTGCCTCGTCCTGGGCGGCCACGCACGTCGACATGGGCAACCCGCACGCGGTGGCGTTCGTGGAGTCCCTCGACCCTGCGGGTCCGGTGGGCACGCTCGCGACCAGCCCGGTCTTCGACGAGACGGTCTACCCGCACGGGGTCAACGTCGAGCTGGTCGTCCCGGTCGGCCCGGGCCACGTCGCGATGCGCGTCCACGAGCGCGGCTCGGGGGAGACCCGCTCCTGCGGCACCGGCGCCTGCGCCGTGGCGGTCGCTGCCGCCGTACGCGACGGGGCGGGGGCGGCCGGGGACGGCCGCGGCTCGACCTACACCGTGGACCTGCCCGGCGGGACGCTCGTCATCGAGTGGACCGAGGCCGGCCGGGTGCTCATGGCCGGGCCGGCGGTCATCGTCGCCCGGGGTGAGACAGCCCTTTAGGTGGTCACCGCTGTGAGTTTCAGCGGCGCCCCGCTGAACCTGACGGCGCCCCGATGCACCTGCGTGGGGGCGGCGTGAGTTTCAGCGGCGCCCCGCTGAAGCTGACAGCGCCCCGCTGAACCTCCGTGACCCAGGCCAGAGGCTCACCCCCCGTCCGACGCCCGACCACCCGGTGACGCGTGTCACCCCGGGCGCTAGGTTCCGGACCATGGACATCACCGGATCCACCGCCATCGTCACCGGCGGCGCCTCGGGCATCGGCGCGGCCGCGGTCCGCCAGCTCGCCGCCAAGGGTGCCACCGTCGTCATCGCCGACCTCCAGGCCGACAAGGGCGAGGCCCTGGCCGAGGAGGTGAAGGGCGTCTTCGCGCAGGTCGACGTCACCAACACCGACCAGGTCAAGGCCGCCGTCGACGCCGCCGTGGCCATCGCGCCGCTCCGCGCGGTCGTCAACTCCGCCGGCATCGGCTGGGCCCAGCGCACCATCGGCCGCGACGGGGAGTACAACTCCGCGCACGACCTCGAGGCCTACAAGAAGGTCATCGCGATCAACCTGATCGGCACCTTCGACATGGTCCGCCTCGCCGCGACCGCCATGAGCCGCAACGAGCCCGACGAGGACGGCTGCCGAGGAGCGATCGCCAACCTGACCTCCGTGGCGGCCTTCGACGGCCAGATCGGCCAGGCGGCGTACTCCTCCTCCAAGGGCGGCGTCGTCGGCATGACCCTGCCGGTGGCGCGCGACCTCTCGGCCGCCGGCATCCGCCTCAACACCATCGCCCCCGGTCTGATCGACACCCCGATCTACGGCGAGGGCGAGGCGTCGGAGGCGTTCAAGGCCAACCTCGGCCAGAACGTGCTGTTCCCCAAGCGCCTGGGCCGGCCCGAGGAGCTGGCGAGCATGGTCGTGGAGACCATCACCAACTCCTACATGAACGCCGAGGTCATCCGCGTCGACGGCGGCATCCGGATGCCTCCCAAGTGAGCTGACCCGCAGCACCCGACCGTGCCCCCCACTGCGCTCGCACCAGCGCGCTGGGGGGCACGGTCGCGTCTAGGCTCGGCACCGTGAGCGACGACGAGGACTTCTTCGAGCCGAGCAGCTGGGACGAGCGCTACTCCTCCGAGCAGAAGATGTGGAGCGGCAACGCCAACCCGCAGCTGGTCGCGGAGGCGGGTCGCCTGGAGCCGGGTACGGCGCTGGACCTCGGCTGCGGGGAGGGTGGCGACGTCATCTGGCTGGCCCGCCAGGGCTGGACCCCCACCGGAGCCGACTTCTCGGCCAAGGGCCTGGAGCGGGCGGCCGCCCACGCCGCCGAGGCCGGGGTCGCCGAGCGCTGCGACTGGTGGCAGGTCGACGCCCGCACCTTCGAGGCGGGCGGGCGCACCTTCGACCTGGTCACGACCCACTTCCTGCACCCGCCCGAGGGCAGCATCACCGACGTCGTCCGTCGCCTCGCGCCCGCCGTCGCACCCGGCGGCCACCTGCTCGTGGTCGGTCACGCGCCGTCGGCGACCTTCCACCACCACGACGGGAAGCGGCTGCGCGCCATGTGGCACAGCGCCGACCTCGTCCCGGTGCTGGAGGAGCTCGGGGGCTTCGAGGTGCTCGTCGCCGAGGAGCGACCCCGCACCGTCACGCGCGACGGGCGTGAGATGGAGATCGAGGACGCCACGCTCCTGGCCCGCCGCACCGCGTAGCACCCGGCACCCGGGAGGGCGGGGGTCGTCTCCCGCGACCCGGGCACCATGGTCGCGTGGACCTCGCACCCCGACTGATCGACACCGCGACCCCGCGCGCCCCCGAGGCAGTGGCGCTGGTGCTGCACGGCGGAGCCGACCGCCCCGACATGCCCGGGGTCAGCCCCACCCAGCTCTCGGTGCTGCGGATGGTCCCGACCGCCAAGGCCCTCGCCCGCGCCGGTGGCCGCCGCCTCGCGGTGCTGCGGCTGCTCAACACCCGCCGCGGCTGGGACACCCACACCACTCCCGTCGACGACGTGCGGTGGGCGCTGGGCCAGGTGCAGGAGCGGTACGGCGACCTGCCGGTCGGCCTGGTGGGGCACTCCCTCGGCGGCCGGGCCGCGCTGCTGGCGGGTGCGCTGGACCCGGTGCGGTCGGTGGTGGCGCTGAACCCCTGGGTGTACCCCGACGACGGGGTGCCGCTGCCGGGTCGCCGCGTCCTGGTCGTGCACGGCACCGCGGACCGGATCGCGCCGATCGGGCGGGCCGAGCGGGTGGTCGAGCGACTGCGGCGCGCCGGCACCGACATCGCGCTCGAGCGGGTCGAGGGCGGCAAGCACGCGATGCTGCGCCAGGCCCGTGCCTTCGACGGGCGGGCTGCGGCCTTCACGGCCGAGACGCTGCTCCAGCGGGCCGGCCGGCGCTGAGCCGGGCGCCTCCCGCGAGGCGGGCGGGGACGTCATACGTCGCGCAGGGATGGACGTCCCGTCCGCATGACGTCCGTGGGCGGCAGCGGAGCGTGGGGGGCTCAGCCCGACAGGTCGAGCACGAGGTCCGCGCGGACGGCGGCCGCCTCGACCAGCGCCGCGTTCGGGTCGTCGACCCGGGACACCCAGGCCTCGGCGGCGGCCGGGTCCTTGCCGAACTCCACGTGCCGCGCGAGCAGCCGCCGACGGCGTACGTCCTGCGGCAGGCGGAGGTGCCAGACGCCGTCGAGCAGCGCCCGCACGGCAGCCCAGCGGGGCTGGTCGAGCAGCAGGTAGCTGCCCTCGACCACGACCAGCTCGGCGTCACCCGGCACGGGCAGCGCGCCGGCCAGCGGCTGCTCGAGGTCCCGCTCGAACATCGGCGCCAGCACCAGCTCCTCGCGCCCGCGCACCCGGCGCAGCAGGGCGGCCAGCCCCTCGGCGTCGAAGCTGTCCGGGACCCCCTTGCGGTCCAGCAGCCCGCGACGCCGCAGCTCGACGTCGGCGCAGTGGAACCCGTCCATCGGCACCACCACCGCGCCCCACTCCGCGGCCAACCGGGTCGCGAACGTCGACTTCCCGGCTCCCGGCGCCCCGGTCACACCGAGCACCCGACCCGGGACGAGCGGGCGCAGGTCGTCGAGGGCGGGAGGACGCACCCCGCCAGGTTGCCAGAGCAGCGGCGATGCCGGCCGGCGACGCACCCTGCTCCTGCCGGTCGCCCGGCGGGCGCCTGCCGCCGGTGTCCGCGGACCACCGTGGCGGGTGGGCCCGGGAGTAAACGTGTTCGCCGCGGCGTTGGAACCGACCTACGCTGGAGGCATATGACGAACGCACGTGAGACCACCCCCGACTTCTCCCTCGCCGACGAGCTCGAGGAGACCGACGCCTGGGAGGACGACGCCGACCTCGAGGAGGACGGCTTCGAGTCGGGGTACGCCGACGACGAGCCGGACCCCGAGGAGGTCCCCACCGTCGGGGCCATGGAGCTCGCCGAGCGCCACCAGCTGCGCCGGGTGGCGAGCCTGCGCACCGAGCTCGAGGACATCACCGAGGTCGAGTACCGCCAGCTCCGCCTGGAGCGGGTCGTCCTCGTCGGGGTCTGGACCGAGGGCACCACCCAGGACGCCGAGAACTCCATGGCCGAGCTCGCGCTGCTGGCCGAGACGGCCGGCTCGGAGGTGCTCGAGGCGATCTACCAGCGGCGGCAGAGCCCCGACCCGGCGACGTACGTCGGTCGCGGGAAGGTCGAGGCGATCGGTGAGATCGTGCGCGCCACCGGCGCGGACACCGTGATCTGCGACGGCGAGCTGGCGCCCAGCCAGCTGCGCAACCTCGAGGACCGGCTCAAGGTCAAGGTCGTCGACCGGACCGCGCTGATCCTCGACATCTTCGCCCAGCACGCGAAGTCCAAGGAGGGCCAGGCGCAGGTCGAGCTGGCGCAGCTGCAGTACATGAAGCAGCGCCTGCGCGGCTGGGGTGGAAACCTCTCGCGCCAAGCCGGTGGCCGCGCCGCCGGCGGTGACGGCATCGGTGGCCGTGGCCCCGGTGAGACCAAGATCGAGACCGACCGCCGTCGGATCAACGACCGGATCGCCAAGCTGCGCCGCGAGCTGAAGCAGATGAAGGTCACCCGCGACGCCAAGCGCTCCCAGCGCCAGGCCGGCCAGGTGCCGAGTGTCGCGATCGCCGGCTACACCAACGCCGGCAAGTCCTCGCTGCTGAACCGGTTGACCAGCGCCGGGGTGCTCGTCGAGGACGCGCTGTTCGCGACCCTCGACCCGACCACCCGCAGGACGACGACCGCCGACGGCCGGGTCTACACGATGAGCGACACCGTCGGGTTCGTCCGGCACCTGCCGCACCAGCTGGTCGAGGCGTTCCGCTCGACGCTGGAGGAGGTCGCCGACGCCGACCTGCTGCTGCACGTCGTCGACGGCTCCCACCCGGACCCCGAGGGGCAGATCGCCGCGGTGCGCGAGGTGCTCGCCGACATCGACGCCCTCGACGTGCCCGAGCTCATCGTCATCAACAAGGCCGACGCGGCCGACCCGATGGTCATCGCCCGCCTCCAGGCGCGCGAGCCGCACTCGGTGGTCGTCTCCGCCAAGACCGGCCAGGGCATCGCCGAGGCGCTGGCCCGGGTCGAGGCCGAGCTGCCGCGGCCGGCCGTCGAGTTCGAGGTGCTGCTGCCCTACAGCCGCGGCGACCTGGTCGACCGGATCCACCGGGCCGGGGAGATCGAGTCGCTCGAGCACACCGCCGACGGCACGCTGGTGAAGGGCCGGGCGTCGGAGTCGCTCGCGGGTGACCTCGCGGCGTACGCCGTCGCGGCCAGCTCCTGAGGCTGCTGCAGGCCCTGTAGGCCCTGTAGGCCCTGTAGGCCCGCTGGCGACCCTGGGTCGCAGGCCGGCGGTCACGTGCCGGTGACGATGTCGTCACCGTCCGCCCCGTTCCCCTGCGCGCAGGGCCGGCAGGCCCCAGGATGGGCGCATGGTCCACCGGGGGACCGCCCCGGCTGGTCGGGCGGTGAGCGCCGCGCCCCCGCGCGCCGTCGCCGGGGTCTCTCCCGCGAGCACCGCCGGCGACGAGCAGGGGTCGAGACCGCGACGCCGCGCCCTGGCGCTGCTCTGCGCCGTGGTCCTCGTCGGCCTCGTCGGCGTGGTGACCGTCGAGCGCGCCACCGGCACCAAGCCGGCCCGCTGCGACCAGTACGCCGCGGACTCGCTGGCCCGCGCCGAGGCCGTGACCGGCTCCGGGGCGGACGTGCTGGTGGTCGGCGACTCCTGGACCGCCGGCCTCGGCCTCGACGACCCCGCCCGCTCGTGGCCCTCGCGGCTCCCCGGCCGGGTGCACGTCGCCGGCTTCTCCGGGTCCGGCTTCGGCTCCGGCGCGTCCGGGTGCGGGCCGAGGGTCTCGTTCGGCGCCCGGGCCGCTGCCGCGGTGCGCAGCGTCCCGCCCGGCACCCCGGTCGTGGTCGCAGGCGGACTCAACGACTGGGACAGCACCGACGCGGAGATCACCGCCGGCCTCGACCGCGTCCTGGCCGCCACCGCCGAGCACCCCGTGACCGTCGTCGGCCCCGCGGCCGCGCCCGCCCGGGCGGTGTACGTCGCCAGGGTGGAGGGGCTGCTGGAGCGGCTCTGTGCGGAGCGGGACGTGCGGTTCCTCGCGGTCAGCGACCTGCGGCTGGACTACCTGCCGGACCTGCTGCACCTGACCCCGGCCGGGCACGCGACGTTCGGCGATGCGGTGGCAGCGCGGCTGTCCACAGGCAGCTGACGCCGAGGCCGGGAGCGTCCCCGGCCGCGGCTAGGGTGCTCGTCGTGACGGAGCCGAGGACCAGCGTGGGTGAGCTGCTGGCCACGGCCGTCCAGGCGCTGGGTGGCGCCACCCGCGAGGGCCAGGTGCAGATGGCCGCGGAGGTCGGGCGGGCCCTCGCCGAGGAGCAGCACCTGCTCGTGCAGGCCGGCACCGGCACCGGCAAGTCGCTGGCCTACCTCGTGCCCTCGCTGCTGCACGACAAGCGGGTCGTGGTCGCCACGGCCACGCTCGCGCTGCAGCACCAGCTCGTGGAGCGTGACGTGCCGCGACTCATGGAGGCCGTCAAGGGCAGCCCGGGGGTCGACACGTCGTACGCCGTGCTGAAGGGACGCTCCAACTACGCCTGCCTCCACCGCATCCGCGAGGGCGTCCCCGACGACCAGGGCGCGCTCGTGCAGATGCCCGAGGGGTCGATGGGCCAGAAGGTCCTCGAGCTGCGGGCGTGGGCGGAGGAGGAGGCCGAGCAGGGTGGCTCCGGCGAGCGCGACAACGCCCCGCGGCACACCGACCGCGAGTGGCGCCAGGTCTCCGTGGGCCATCGCGACTGCCTCTCCGCCGCGCGCTGCCCCTTCGGTCAGGAGTGCTTCGCCGAGCTGGCCCGGGAGAAGGCGCACCGCTCCCACCTGGTCATCACCAACCACTCGCTGCTGGCCATCGACGCCATCGAGGGCGTGCCGATGATCCCGGAGTACGACGCCGTCGTGATCGACGAGGCGCACGAGCTGGTCGCCCGGGTGACCCAGGCTGCGACCGACGAGCTGACCGCGCCCGACGTCGAGCGCGCCGCGCGCCGGGCCCGCAAGCACGTGCAGGCCGAGGGCGCCTCGAACCCCGCCGACGACCTGGCCGACGCCGGGGAGACCCTGCGCGACGCGCTCTCCGGCACGGCACCGGGACGGATCGACGTCCTCACCGAGGAGCTCGGCGACGCGCTGCAGCTGGTGCGCGACGCGGCCCGCGCCTGCCTCTCCGGCTTCCCCCGGGAGAAGCCGGGCGAGGGCGACGCCGACCCCGGTCGCCAGCAGGCCAAGGGCTCGGTGCAGGACGTCTTCGCCGTCGCCGAGCGGATGGCCGCCGACCTGGAGTCCGACGTGCTGTGGCTCTCGGAGGGCACCGAGCGGATGGCGCCGCGGCTCTGCGTCGCGCCGTTGCAGGTGTGGGGGCAGATGCGCTCCAAGCTGCTCTCGGACAAGACCGTGGTCATGACCTCGGCGACCCTCATGCTCGGCGGCGACTTCGGGTCGGTCGCGGCCTCGGTGGGGCTCAAGCCCTCGGAGCGGGTCACGTCCGAGGACGCGCCGGTCGAGCCGCGCACCGACGACGGGGTGCTGCCGTGGCGCGGCGTGGACGTCGGCTCGCCGTTCGACTACGGGCGCCAAGGCATCCTCTACGTCGCCAAGCACCTGCCGTCCCCGGGCCGCGACGGCCTGGGCCAGGCCCAGCTCGACGAGATCGCCGAGCTGGTCGACGCCGCCGACGGCCGCACGCTGGGGCTGTTCTCGTCGCGCCGAGCCGCCGAGGCCGCCGCCGAGGCCGTCCGCGCGCGGCTGCCGCACCTGACCACGCTGGCCCAGGGCGACGCCCAACTGCCGGAGCTGGCCAAGCAGTTCGTCGAGGACCACCACACGGTCCTGTTCGGCACGCTCTCGCTGTGGCAGGGCCTCGACGTCCCCGGCGACACCTGCCAGCTCGTGCTCATCGACCGCATCCCGTTCCCGCGGCCCGACGACCCGCTGATGTCCGCGCGGCAGCGGGCCGCCGACAAGGCCGGCGGCAACGGCTTCATGCAGGTCGCCGCCACCCACGCGGCCCTGCTCATGGCCCAGGGCGCCGGGCGGCTGATCCGCACCACCTCCGACCGTGGCGTCGTGGCCGTGCTCGACCCGCGGCTGGCCACCGCCCGCTACGGCTCGTTCCTCAAGGCCAGCCTGCCGCCCATGTGGACCACCACCGACCCCGCCGTCGTGCGGCAGGCGCTCACCCGGCTCGCCGCCTCCGCCGGCTGATCGGCCTGCTCAGAGACGCGACTTCCCGTCGTACCTCCGCCTGCCGACCGGGAGCCCGAAGAAGTCCGCGATCGTGGGTGCGACGTCGACGGTGCGGGCGTGCTTGGGCGAGACCTTGCCGGGCTCGACGACCGGGTGCCCGCCACCGATGAAGAACGGGATGGCCCGGGTGGCGGGGTGTCCGTGGTTGCCGGGGATCGGGTTGTTCGTGACCGGGTCGGGGTCGGAGAAGCGCCACCCGGCCTGGCAGAAGACCACGACGTCGCCGGACTCCGGCCCCAGCCGCAGCCACGGGGTACGTCGGTCCCAGGCCTTGAGGACGCCGGGGGTGGCCTCGGCGATCTCCTGGATGCGCCGCACGGCCCGGTCGAGACGGTTGCCCGGCCCGGTCCAGTAGACGAGGTCGGCGCCGCCGTTGTCGGCGATGACGACGTTGCCGGCCAGCAGGGGGTCGGCGTCCATCGCGGACTGCAGTGACACGACGTTGGTCGGGATCGACCAGTCCATCGAGTGGTCGGCCAGGACGATGACGATCGACCTCTCCCACCGACCGCTGGACCTCAGCGAGTCGATGAACTGGCCGACGAGGGTGTCGGTCTGCAGCAGCGCGGCCCGGCGCATGACCTGGAGCGTGGTGCCGGTGAGGTCGGTGTGTCCCCAGCGGTCGATGTCGCCGAGGTTCACGAACACCAGGTTCGGGTCGAGCTCGTCGACCATCGAGGTGAGCGCGTTGTAGGTGAGCAGGTCCGGGGCGTGCTCGGAGATGGGGATGTAGAGCTCGGGCTCCCATCGGTGGGTAGCCCGCTCGCCGAAGATGCCGACGAGGTACTCCTTGCTGAGCACCGTGCCGGTGGTCAGGCCGCGGCGGTTGAGCCGCTCGATGACGGTCGGCACCTTGATGTCGCTCGGCTGGTCCATCTCGCGGATCTCGCCGAGCTCGCGGTCGAAGAAGGAGTTGGCCGGCACGCCGGAGCGGTCGGGGCGCACGCCGGTCATCATCATCACGTGGTTGGGGATGGTCTCCATCACCGGCATCGAGGTCGCGCGGGGCCACCACATGCCCTCCTCGCGCAGCGCGAGCAGGTTGGGTGTGAGCCCGCTGTCGATCTCGTCGGGGCGGCAGCCGTCGACGACGAGCACGTAGCAGCGCAGGTCCGCGGCGTCCCCGGCCGACCTCCGGCCCGCGGCGGCGGCCGGAGCGGTGCCGGCGGCCAGCGCCGAGGAGAAGGCCAACCCGGACGCGGCGGTCAGGACCGTACGTCGGGAGGCGCGCAGCTCCGCGAGCCGGCGCTCGCGGGTCGCCGGACCGTGCTGGACGTCACCGCAGCCGCACATCAGGCCTCCAGGGGGGCGTCGACGGGGGTGACCCGGCCGGTGCCGGCGCGGGTCTCGTAGCTCACCGACCAGGTGATCGGGGTGTCGGCGACCGCCCGGTCGCCGATGACGTACCAGTCCATCTGGGCGCGCTCGGCGGTGATGTCCAGCACGGAGAACCCGTGGGAGTCGAAGTCGAGGTACTTGATGTGCCGGTTGTTGGCCAGGATCGTGGTCTCCACCAGCGGCGAGGCCTGCGGGGCCCCGGTGATGTCCTTGAGGTTGTTGGAGGTCACCGAGGCGCAGACGAACTCCACCCCGTAGGAGTCGCCGACCACCGGCACCGTGGAGGTGTCCAGCGGCAGCTCGCACGCCCACCCCGAGTGGATGTCACCGGTCACGAACAGCACGTCCTTGACCTGCTTGTCGCGGATGTGGCCCAGCACCTCGCGCCGGTCGGCGGTGTAGCCGTCCCACTGGTCGACGTTGTAGGGCAGCCCGTCCTTCGGGAGCAGACCGGTCACGTCGCTGATCGGGTCGAGCAGCTGGTTGGGCAGGTCGGCGAAGGTGACCGGCGCGATCATCACCGGGTTGCCGATGACCTTCCACTGCGCGGTGCGGTTGCCGCGGCTCAGGGCGTCCTTGAGCCACTCCATCTGCCGCGTACCGGTGATGGTGCGCTCGGGGTCGCTCACCTCGGCCTCGAGGGCAGGCACGGGGGTCGGGAGGGCGGTCGCGACCTGCTCGTCGCGGTAGGTGCGCAGGTCGAGCATCGAGATCTCGGCCAGGTCGCCGAAGCGCAGGCGCCGGTAGAGCCGGGCGCCGTCGTCGAGCCGCGCGGTGCCGTCCATCCGGACCGGCATCCACTCGTCGTACGCGCGGTGGGCGCGGGCGCGCCGCACCTTGTAGTCGCCCTCTCCTCCTTCGGAGGCAGGGCCCGGCTGGTGGTTCTCCGCGCCGGCCTTCCACTGGTCGTTGGTGACCTCGTGGTCGTCCCAGGTCACGATCCAGGAGTAGCGGGCGTGCAGCGCCTGCAGGTCGGGGTCGCTCTTGTAGTTGGCGTGCCGGCGGCGGTAGTCCTCGAGGCTGACCATCTCGGTGGGCGGGTCGTGGGGACGCACGACGACGTTGTCCGGGCCCAGCCCGTAGTCGCCGGTGGGGTACTCGTAGAGGTAGTCGCCCAGGTGCAGCACCGCGTGCAGGTCGTCGCGCTCGGCGAGACCGCGGTAGGCGCTGAAGAAGCCGGCCTCGAGGTTGGCGCAGGAGACCACGCCGAGACGCAGGTTGTCGGGGGTGGCCCGCTCGCCCGGAGCGGTGCGCAGCCGACCGATGGGGCTGCGCTGGCCCAGCGCGCTGAACCGGTAGAAGTACTCGGTCTCCGGCCGCAGGCCCTTCGCGTCCAGCTTGACCGTGTGGTCGCGGGCGGCGCTGGTGCGGAAGCGTCCGCTGCTCACGACCTTCCGGAACCGTGCGTCGCGGGCGACCTCCCACCGCACGGTGACCGGCCCGCCCCTGCCCGAGCCCGGCGTCGCCTCGGGAGTGGGCGTGACGCGGGTCCAGAGCAGGACGGCCTCGGGGAGCGGGTCGCCGGAGGCGACGCCGTGCTGGAAGACCCGGTGCTCACGCTTCCCCAGCGTGAACGTGTCGCCGGCCCGGTCCGCGGTGCCGTCGGCCGCGCGGGCCGGGCTGCTCGCGAGCGCGGCACCCGCAGCGGTCACCGCGGTGGCGGCGACGGCTCCGGTGGCCAAGACCGTACGTCGGGGGAGGGCCTGACCCTGTCGTGCCGGCTCGCTCGACGCGTGCTCGGGTTGCCCGGGGGAGTGCTGGATCGAGATCACGCCTCATCCAACGACACCCGGCTGGCTACGTCATGGGTTCCGTGATGTGAGCACCGTCCGTTCACCCCTCGGACACGCGCCGGCGAGCGGGCGTCGAGACCCTCAGACCTTGCGCAGCACCGCCGTGACGATGCCGAGGATCGTGGCGTGCGTGCCGTCGATCGGGTCGAAGGCGTCGTTGTGGGGGAGCAGCCAGACCTGGCCGTTCTTGCGCGAGAGCGTCTTGACCGTGGCCTCGCCGTCGATCATGGCCGCCACCATCTGGCCGCTGTCGGCGGTCTGCGCCTGGCGGATCACGACGTAGTCCCCGTCGCAGATCGCGGCGTCGATCATCGACTCGCCTCGCACCTCCAGCAGGAAGAGCTGGCCGTCGCCGACGAGCTGCTTGGGCAGCGGGAAGACGTCCTCGACCTGCTCCTCGGCGAGGATCGGCGCGCCCGCGGCGATCCGGCCCAGGACCGGGACGTAGGAGGCGGCGGGCAGCGAGTCGCCGACCCCGGTCTCGTCGATGCCGGTGTCGTCGGCCGAGGAGATCGATCGGCGGGCGGCCATCGACTCGGGCAGGAACACCTCAAGCGCGCGGGGGCGGCTGCCGTCGCGCTTGATGAACCCCTTCTCCTCGAGCACCTTGAGCTGGTGGGCCACCGAGGAGGTGCTGGTGAGGCCGACGGCCTGGCCGATCTCGCGCATGCTGGGCGGGTAGCCCCGCAGCGCGACGGCGTCGCGGATGGTCTCCAGCACCTTGGTCTGCCGGGCGGTCAGACCGCTGGCGTCGGGCGGCCCGTCGGGCAGCGTGGTGACCGCGCCCGGGGTGCCGGGCGTGCCCGGGGTGTCGGTGCTGCCGGTGGCCGGGTCGTCGTGGCTGGTGGCCATGGGTCCTCCAGGGGGTGGCGCGGGTGCGGGCGCAGGTGGGTCCGAGGGGTCGGACCCAGTGGGGTCACGCTAGGCCCCGGGACCGACAACGATCAAACATGTGTTCGAACCGGCGTGTCGCGCCGGTCGCCGGAGGGGCGTGCGACCGGGGGCTGGGACGAGCGGCGTCGCGCGCGCCGACGTACGGGAGACTGCGGGGGTGAACGAGCGCAGCGCCGTCGTGACCGGAGGGGCCCGCGGGATCGGGCGGGGCATCGCCGAGCGCCTGGTGCGCGAGGGGTGGTCGGTGGTGGTGACCGATGTCGACGGCGCGGGAGCCGCGACCACCGCGGACGAGATCGGTGCGGTCGCGGGGCTCGCGCACGACGTCCGGGACCCCGCTGCCCACCGGCACGCGGCCGAGGTGGCCGCCGGTCACGGCCGGCTCGCGGCGTGGTTCAACAACGCGGGCGTCGGTGACGACGGCCGGCTCTCGGAGCTGTCCGAGGAGCAGGTGCGCCGGGTGGTCGAGGTCAACGTCCTCGGGGTGCTCTGGGGGATGCGCGCGGCTCTCGACGGCTTCGGCCCCGCCGGGGGCGACATCGTCAACATTGCCTCGCTGTCCGGACTGGGCCCCGTGCCGGGCTACAGCGTGTACGCCGCCACGAAGGCGGCCGCGGTCTCGGCCAGCATGTCCGTGGCTGCCGAGACGCCGCGCTCGGTGCGCGTGCACGCGGTCTGCCCCGACGGCGTGCGGACCGCGATGCTCGACGCCCAGGACCCCGAGGGTCTGGGTGCCGCCCTGGTCCACTCCGGCGGACGCATCCTCACGGTCGAGGAGATCGCCGAGGTCGCCGTGGGGATGGTCGGGTCCGACCGGGTCGTGCGCACGGTGCCCGTGTGGCGTGGTGCGCTCATGCGCTCCGTCTCCCTCGCGCCGGGCCTCGCGGCCCGCGGCACGGCGCTCTTCGCCGCGCAGGGGCGCCGGTCGTTGCGCACGCGCTGACCCGGGTGGGGCGGGCTCGCCCGCAGGGATGAGGTCGAACATCTGTTCGCCCAACCCCTTGATCTCGTTCGAACACCTGATCTAGTCTCGTACACGTGTTCGATCGAACTGGTGGTCGAGCCGCAGCTCCGGAGTCGTCGCCGGTCCTCCCTGACCGGCGCCACACCGGGACTGTCGGTGGCCGTCAGTAGACATCGGTGCGCAGCCCACTCCGCCTTCCCCAGGAGATCCCGATGAGCACCATGGTCCTTCCCGCAGCAGCAGCCCCGACCCGCACCTCCCGCCCCGCGACGTACGCCGACGGCCGTCGCGGTGAGCTGCGGCTGACCCGTCGCGGCCGGCTCGTGGTCTTCCTGGTCGGTCTGCTGGTGGCGGTGGCCGTCGCGGTGGCGTTCGCCGGTGTCTCGGTAGCGACCGCGGAGAAGGGCGAGCCGGTCCCGACCGACGTCATCGTCGTGGGCAGCGGCGTGACCCTGTGGGACATCGCCGCGGCCCGCACCGACGACGGCGACGTGCGCGCCATGATCAGCACGATCCAGGAGCTCAACAACCTCGACGGCGGGATGCTCGTCGCCGGCCAGCGACTGCTGGTGCCCGCGGCCGACTGAGCCCGCGGGACCGCGGGCGCAGCACCACCGCTGGTCGAGGTGCGAGCGCAGCGAGCCACGAGACCCACAGCACGACACAGACTTCGCCGGTCGCCTCGACCCCGGCCGGCGAAACCACGGGGAAGACGAGGGGCGGGCCCACCCGGGCCCGCCCCTCGGTGGTCTCCGCCAGGCCGCATGCCAGGGTCCCGTGCCCGGTGCTCGTCGCTAGCGCGCGGCGCGCTTGCCGCCCTTCGGCTTCGGCGCTCGATCGGGGTCGACCGGCTCGCCCAGTGCCTGCGGCGACAGGACGCCGAGCATCCGCAGCAGCCGCACACCCAGCATCAGCCCGGCGAAGAGGCAGGCCACCGCACCGAGCGAGGCCAGCGCCAGGAACGCCCAGGCGACCTGCTCACCGGCCCGGGCAGCGGCACCGAAGTCGATGGCGGCCCAGACGAGGTAGCCCCAGGCGACCACCAGGGCTGTGATGCCGCCGGTCAGGAGCAGCAGCCGTGGAGAGTGTCGAGAGCGCCGGCGCGGGCCGCGCCGCGACCCGGCCCGCTTCCCCGCACTGCTCCCCGCACTCCCGGCCACCGTGCCATTGTTCCCGACCGGCGCCGCCCGGCCGGGTCGAACCGCCGGGGTGCCGCGGTGCCCTGTGGTCGACGTCCGCCACACCCACCCCTGCACCGTCACGGATCCTCACGCGGGTGTCTCTTGGCCGGTCGGCACGGGACCTCGGTCCCTGACCGGGTGGGGGGGGCGCTCGCTACATTCGGGGTCATGCCGGACCAGGGGCAGGTCGATCCGGCGGCGCAGGGCCAGGGCGCGCCGTCGGGCGCACTCGCGCGCCTGGAGTCGGCGCTCCTCGAGGCGAGCGGCGCCGGCGACGTCGACGAGATCGCCCACGCGGTCCTGGCGGACCTCGCCCTGCTGCCCGGGGTGTGCCGGGTCGGGCTGGCGCTCACCGAGGGCGGGGGACGCCGGTTGCGCTTCACCTCCGGGCCGGACGCGGGTGACCCGGTGCCGCACCAGCCCGAGTGGTGCCACATCGACGCCTACGACGACGTGCCGCTCACCGACGTGGTGCGCACCGGACAGGCCATCCATGCCGAGCTCTCCACGCTCGAGGAGCGGTGGCCCTGGCTGGTCGAGCAGGAGCGCGAGCGCGGTGGGTCCGTGCTCGCGGTGGTCCCGCTGCCCGGCACCGGGTCGCCGATCGGTGGGCTGCTGGTCGTCCTGGAGACGACCCCCGACCGTGGCTCGGCGGGTCCGGACCTCCTCGAGGCGGCGGCCCGGCGTACGGCCGATGCCATCGCCGACGCGCGCTCGCGTCGTTCGCGGGACCTGGCCGAGGAGCTCGCCGAGACGGAGGCGGCCGCGGAGCCGGGTGCCCGCACCGCGAGCCTGCGGCTGCCGCCCGAGCCGACCGCGCCCCGCCGGGCACGGGCCTTCCTCAGCGAGGAGCTGCAGACCTGGGGCGTCGGCGAGGAGATCGTCGAGACCGCGCAGCTGTGCCTCTCGGAGGTCGTGACCAACGCCGTCAACCACGCGCACACCGTCGCCGACGTGCGGCTCTCGCTGCTCGAGGGGGTGCTGACCGTCCTGGTGCGCGACCGGGGCGGTCAGGGCGAGGTGGTCGAGCCGACGCGCGAGGAGGACCCGCTCGCGGTCTACGGCCGCGGCCTCATGCTGGTCGAGGCGCTCACCGACCGCTGGGGCTCCGAGCGCGACGCGGGTGGCACGACGGTGTGGTTCGCCCTCGATCTCGACCGCCGCGCCGACGACCTCGCCGAGGAGTGGGACCAGGAGCGGGGCGAGCAGCCGGACGACCCGGCGTAGCGGCGGACTGTCCCCGCTCGCCGCCCCTCACGCCCGCGAGCGGTGGAGGAGCCAGAGGAAGTACGGCGCACCGATGGCCGCCACCACCAGCCCGGCAGGCACCTGGGCCGGGGCGATGACGCTGCGTCCGAGCGTGTCGGCGAGCGAGAGCAGCAGGGCGCCGAGCAGCGTGGCGACCGGCAGGACCCGCAGGTGCCGGCCGGAGACGAGGGCGCGGGCGGCGTGCGGCGCGACCAGTCCGACGAAGGCGACGACACCGACGGCGGCGACCGCCGCGGCGGTGAGGAGGGCTGCGGCGAGGAGGGCGACCAGGCGCAGCCGCTCGAGGTCGATGCCGGCCAGGCGCGGTGTCTCGTCGTCGAGCGCGACCAGGTCCAGCTCGCGGTGCGCCATCCATGCCAGGGGCAGCGAGACCGCCAGCAGCACCAGGACGGGCAGCACCTGGGCCCACTCGCGGTCGTAGGTCGAGCCGCTGAGCCAGGTGAAGATGCGCGGGGTGTTCCACGGGTCGGAGCGCAGGAGCAGGAAGGCCGTCAGCGCCTGGGCGCCGGCGGCGACGCCGATGCCGACCAGCACCAGGCGGTCGGAGTCCAGGCCGCCGCGCCAGGTGAGCGCGTAGACCAGGGCGAAGGCGACGAGCGCGCCGACGGTGGAGCCGACGGCGATCGACAGGCTCGAGACGGCCACGGTCGCGCCCGCGGAGGTGACGACCACGACCGCACCGAGACCGGCGCCGCCGGTGATGCCGAGGATCCCGGGTTCGGCCAGCGGGTTGCGGCAGACCGCCTGCACGACGGTCCCGGCCAGCGCGAGGGCGGCCCCGCCGCCGAGCGCGGCGACCACGCGCGGCGCGCGCTCGTCCATCGCGAACTCCACCACCGGCACCGCGACACCGCGCGCCCAGTTGAGCAGGTCGCCGGTGAGCAGCCAGGTGTAGCCGGCCATGAGTCCCAGCAGCGCCGCGCCGAGGGTCGCGGCGACCAGGACGGTGCAGACCACGGCGTACCGCAGCCGGGAGTGGTGGCGGCCCGGACGGGCCGACGCCGGCCGGCGGGTGGGCCCGGCGTCGCGGGCTCGGCGGGCGAGCAGCACCAGCACGACCGCCCCGAGCAGCGTCGTGGTGACCCCGGTGGGGACGGCCAGGGCGGTCTCGGGGGAGAGCAGGGCCCGCAGGGTCGCGTCGGCGAGCAGCACGAGCAGCGCCCCGACCAGACCCGAGAGCGGCACGAGCACGAGGTGCCGGGAGATCGAGGGCAGGCGCCGCGAGAGCAGCCGCACGGCCGCCGGAGCGCACAGCCCGATGAAGGCCAGCGGGCCGGCGAGGTGGACCGCGGCCGCGCAGAGCGCCACCGCGAGCACGAACCCGGTGACCCGGGTGCTGCGCACCGGCACTCCCAGGACGCGAGCGGTGTCGTCGCCGAGCGCCAGCAGGTCCATGCGCCGCGCGAGCAGCAGCGCTGCCACCAGGCAGGCCGCGACGACGGGGCCCATCCGGGTCACCCCGCCGAGGTTGAGCTGGGTCAGGGTGCCGTTGCCCCAGGCGAAGAGGCCGGTGGTCTCCTGGGCGAAGAGCAGCAGCAGGGCGCCGACCGCGGAGCCCAGCGCCAGGGCGACCGCCGAGCCTGCCAGCACCAACCGGGTCGTGGAGGCCGCTCCGCCGCCGGCCAGCAGCAGGACCAACCCGGCCGCCGCCAGGCCACCGGCGAAGGTGACCATCCCGTCGCCGACGTAGGGCAGCTGGATGCCGAGGGCCGCGACGAGGGTCGCGGCGAAGTACGCGCCCGCGTTGACGGCGAGCGTGTCGGGGGAGGCGAGCGCGTTGCGTGCCAGCGAGGCGAACATCGCGCCCGCCGCGCCCAGCGCGACCCCGACGACGATGCCCGCGAGGGCCCGCGGCAGCCGGGAGGAGACGAGGACGTCGTACGCCGAGGACGCGCTGGCGCCGGAGGGCTCGCGCCCCAGCAGGGCCCCCAGCAGGTCGCCGGCGCCGAGGCCGGAGGTGCCTTGCGTGAGGTGCCAGCCGGTGACGACGACCAGGGCGGCGGTGGTGAGCAGCAGGGCCGCGACCGCGCCGAGGACCCCGCCGCCGCCAGGGAGGGCGGCGGCGGGGTCCTCGGTGCGCCGGTCGGCGACCGGTGCGGTGCGGTCCAGCAGGCTCACGGTCGGCTCAGCCCGTCACGGCCGCGACGAAGGCGTCGACGACCTGCTCGCCGGAGCGGGGGCCGCCGAAGGTCCACACGCCCTCGGGGAAGGCGCGCAGCCGGTCCTCCTCGACGAAGTCGGCGATGGTCCACACCCGGTTCTCGGCCAGCTGCGGCAGCCAGGTCTCGGACTGGGTGGCGGTGTGCAGGACCAGCGCGTCGTCGACCTCGGCCAGGCCCTCGACGTCGGTCGAGCCCAGGCCGTACGCCGCGTCGACCTCGCCCTCCCAGACGTTGGTGAGCCCGAGCGCCTCCCCGATCTCGCCGATCCACGAGCCCTGGCCGAAGGGCCGGACCGCGACGGTGGAGCCCTGGGCGTAGGCGTCGAAGAAGGCGAACTCGGTCGTCTCGGGGTCGGCTGCCTCGATGGCCGCGCGACCCTCCTCGAGCGCGGCCTCGAAGTCGGCCATCGCCGCGTCCGCCTCGTCCTCGCGGCCGGTGGCCTGGGCGATCAGGTCGAGGGTCTTCTCCATCTGGCCGATCGGGTCCTCGGTGTCGGCGCCCAGGGTGGCGAGCACCGGCACGTCGTACTCCTCCAGCTGCTCGACCACGGCGTCGTCGGGGCCGTAGACCTCGGTGATGACCAGGTCGGGGTCGGTGGCGTAGATCGCGTCGAGGTTGGGCTCGCCGCGCTTGCCGACGTCCTGGGTGTCGGGGTCCAGGGGCATCGAGGAGTTCCAGGTGGTGTAGCCCTCGACGTCGGCGACGCCGACCGGCTCCAGGCCGAGGGTGAGGACGTCCTCGACCATCTGCCACTCCAGCACGACGACCCGCTCGGCGGGGGCGTCGAGCTCGACGGTGCGCCCGGCGGCGTCGGTCAGGGTGATCGGGCCGGCGCTCCCGGAGGACTCGGATGTGTCGGAGCCGCTGGCCTCGGTCGTGGGCTGGCTGGTGCCGCAGGCGCTCAGCGCGAGCAGGGAGGTCGCGGCCAGGGCCGGGAGGAGCGTGCGCTTCATCGGGTGGGTGTCCTGTCTGGTGGTCGTGGTGCCTACGGGCACGGGTGGGGGAGGGCCCGGGCAGCACGTCGCTGCCGGTGCCTGCCGCGGGGCTCGCAGCGCACGACCCCGGTGTCGGGGTCGCGGAGGGTGCGGATGGGGAGGCCGTAGACCTCGGAGAGGAGGTCGCCGGTCAGCACGTCCTCGGGGGCGCCGGTGCCGCGCACCCGGCCGCGGTGGAGCAGCACCACGGTGTCGGCGACGGCAGCCGCCTGGTCGAGGTCGTGCAGGACCAGCCCGAGCGCGACGCCGTGGTCGTCGGCGAGGTCGCGGACCAGGTCCAGCACCTCGACCTGGTAGCGCAGGTCGAGGTGGTTGGTGGGCTCGTCGAGCAGCAGCACGCCGGTGTCCTGGGCCAGGCAGGTGGCCAGCCACACGCGCTGCAGCTCGCCGCCGGAGAGCTCGTCGACGCCGCGCTCGGCCATGCCCGCGACGCCGGTGAGGCTCATGGCGTGGTCGATAGCGGCGCGGTCGGCGGCGTCCAGGCCGCCGAAGCGGCGACGGTAGGGGTGGCGGCCGAAGGCGACCACGTCGCGCACGGTGAGGCCCGACGGCTCGGGCCGCGACTGGGAGAGCAGGGTCACCCGGCGCGCGAAGTCCTTGCCGGAGAGGCCGGCGGTGGGCGCGTCCTCGAGCAGCACCTCGCCGGCGGTGACCCGGTGCAGCCGGGCCAGGGCGCGCAGCAGCGTGGACTTGCCGCTGCCGTTGGGGCCGATCAGTGCGGTGACCTCGCCGCGGACCAGTGCCAGGTCGGCCCCCTCGACGACCGGGGCGTCGTGGCCGCGGTAGCCGAGGGTTAGGTCGCGGCCACGGAGGGCAGGCGCGACGACGTCGGGACCGTTCATATAGGTAAGGCTAGCCTTATTTAGGGACGCCTCACCTAATGGGTCCGGAAGGCGGGAACCTGTGCTGTCGACGGCGTACGTCGCGCGGCCGCCACCGAAGGGGCCGTCGCTGCGCCTAGGCTGTGGCGCCGGTCACACGGACCGTCCCGGGAGGAGACCGCGATGAACGACTCCGCGCTGATCAGCGTCGGCCTGCCGATCGCTCTGGCGATCATCATGTTCGGCCTCGGACTGTCCCTGGAGGTCGCCGACTTCCGCCGCGTCGCCCGCACTCCGCGCGCGGTGCTCGTCGCCCTGGGCATCCAGGTGCTCGTGCTGCCGGTCATCGCCTTCGGCCTGGTCGTGGCCTTCGACCTCGACCCGCTGCTGGCGGTCGGCGTGATGCTGCTGGCGGCCTCGCCGGGCGGCACGACGGCCAACCTGTTCAGCCACCTCTTCCGCGGCGACGTGGCGCTCAACATCACCCTTACCGCGATCAACTCGGTCCTCGCCGCGGTGACGATCCCCCTGGTCACCAACCTGGCGATCGGGTACTTCGACGCCGAGGGCGAGCTGGGTCTGCAGCTGGGCAAGGTGCTCCAGGTCATCGCCATCGTGCTGGTGCCCGTGGCGATCGGCATGCTCGTGCGTCGCGCCTCGACCACCTTCGCCGAGCGCGCCGACAAGCCGGTGCGCGTCTTCTCCATCGTGGTGCTCGTCGCGGTCGCGGTCGGCGCGCTGCTGGGCGAGCGGGAGAACCTCGCCGACTACCTGCGCGACGTCGGCCTGGTCACCGGCCTGCTGTGCGTGCTGAGCCTCGGCCTGGGGTACGCCGGCGCGCGGCTGGCGCGCCTGGACCGGCCGCAGGCCGTGGCCAGCTCGATGGAGGTCGGCATCCACAACACCACCGTCGCGCTGACCATCGCCCTGTCGGTGCTCGACAGCACCGAGGTCGCGATCCCGGCCGCGGTCTACTCGGTCCTGATGTACGTCCTGGCGACCGCCTTCGGGTTCCTCATCACCCGGGGCGCCGGCCGCGAGGTCAGCTCGTCGGCGGCGTGACGGTGTAGGACACCAGCGTCCCGCCCTCCCCGTCGTCGGTCGCGCCGAGGATGACCTCCCAGTCGCTGCTGACGTACTGCACGTACGAGAGTCCCTCCATCGCCATGGAGTTGTCGCCCTCGGAGTAGCCGGCTCCCTCGAGCGCGGCGGCGGCGTCGGCGAGTGCCTCGTCAGCAGACTTTGCGACGGCGACGGAGACGAACCAGCCGGTCGTGCCGTTGCCGTCGCTCGAGGCCCCCTGGAGGATCTCGCCCTCCAGGACCGGGATGTCCTCGGGGAAGCCCTGCGGCAGTGCTCCCATGCCCGAGGTGAAGGTGCCGTCGCTGGACTCGATGCTCACCGAGCCGTCCTCGGCGTCGACGTCCACGTCGACGCCCTCGGACGACGCGGCGTCCTCGATGGCCCGCTCGACGGCGGACTCGGCGGCCTGGTCGGCGACGTCGTCGGCGCCGCAGGCGGCGGCGCCGAGCAGGAGCAGGAGGGCGCCGGAGACGGCCAGGGCGGTGCGGGTGCGGGGGGTGCGGTGGGGGAGGGTGCGCATGGCGCGGAGTCTGCTCGCCCGACCGGGTGGGGGTCGATGAGCAGTTCCTGCTCACCCCCCCCGGAGGGGTCCTGCGGAGGGGGTGCGTTGACCTCCCGACACGCCCCGTCGGGGTGGTCTCGTCCAGCCCGGTAGGTCGCTGACCTGCGGCTTTGCGTCGGGTGTGACCTGGACGACGTCAAATGTCGCCGACCGCTTGCGTGCCTGGTGTCGGGGGCGTACGGTTCCCACTACATCTAGTAGTTACACGGATGTAGTTATCCACATCTAGTTCACAGAGCCGGGGTGGATGACCCACACCTCGCCCGTGGTTATGCACAGGTGAGGGCCCGATCTCCACAGCGACTGCACACCCCAGCAGGGGTGTCCCAGTCGTGCCCGCAGCACGCCCGCACCACCTCGGAACCCGGAAGGAGCCCCGCCGTGCACTGTCCCTACTGCCGGGCCACCGACACCCGGGTCCTGGACTCGCGGGTGGCCGAGGACGGCGGGTCGATCCGCCGGCGGCGTACCTGCTCGGCGTGCGAGCGGCGCTTCACCACCGTCGAGCTCATGCAGCTGACCGTGGTCAAGCGCTCCGGCGCCACGGAGCCGTTCGTCCGTGAGAAGGCCGTCTCCGGTGTGCGGAAGGCCTGCAAGGGCCGCCCGGTCACCGAGGACCAGCTGGCCTGCCTGGGCCAGGAGGTCGAGGACGCGCTGCGCACCGCAGGGGCCGCCGAGATCCCCGCCCACGAGGTGGGCCTGGCGATCCTCGGGCCGCTGCGCCAGCTCGACGAGGTGGCCTACCTCCGCTTCGCCAGCGTCTACCGCCAGTTCTCCTCGGCGGCCGACTTCGAGGCCGAGATCGCCATGCTGCGCGGCCCCGCCCCCCAGCCCACGGGCTGACACAGACCGCCCGGCAGGTAGTGGGGAAGCTGCCTGCCGGGCGCACCAACCCTTCCTCACCCCTGGTCCGCCGCCGAGAGCGACGACGGACCGAGCAGCACTGTCGGTGCCCACGGCCAGAGTGGGTACCCGATGACCAACCCCTCCACAGCCGGGAACAGAGGAGCAGCAATGACGGAGACGGTGAGCGGCGCAGGATCGAAGGCGCAGTCCGAGGCACAGCCGGGCAAGGGCCTGTCGATCGAGCGTGTCTTCAGCACCGAGGGCGTCCACCCCTACGACGAGCTGACCTGGGAGCGCCGCGACGTCGTCCAGACCAACTGGAAGACCGGTGAGACGGTCTTCGAGCAGAAGGGCGTGGAGTTCCCCTCCACCTGGTCGGTCAACGCCTCGACCATCGTCACCACCAAGTACTTCCGCGGCGCCGTCGGCACCGACGTGCGCGAGTGGAGCCTCAAGCAGCTCATCGACCGCGTGGTGAAGACCTACACCAAGGCCGGCATCGAGCACGGCTACTTCGCGTCCCCGGCCGACGCGGAGGTCTTCGAGCACGAGCTGACCTGGCTGCTGGTCAACCAGTACTTCTCCTTCAACTCCCCGGTCTGGTTCAACGTCGGCACGCCGTCGCCGCAGCAGGTCTCGGCCTGCTTCATCCTCTCGGTCGACGACTCGATGGACTCGATCCTCAACTGGTACAAGGAGGAGGGCTTCATCTTCAAGGGCGGCTCCGGCGCCGGCCTCAACCTCTCGCGCATCCGCTCCTCCAAGGAGCTCCTCTCCTCCGGTGGCACCGCCTCCGGCCCGGTCTCCTTCATGCGCGGCGCCGACGCCTCCGCCGGCACCATCAAGTCCGGTGGCGCCACCCGCCGCGCGGCGAAGATGGTCGTCCTCGACGTCGACCACCCCGACATCGAGGAGTTCGTGCAGACCAAGGCGCGCGAGGAGGACAAGATCCGCGTCCTGCGCGACGCCGGGTTCGACATGGACCTCGGCGGCAACGACATCACCTCGGTGCAGTACCAGAACGCCAACAACTCCGTGCGCGTCAGCGACGAGTTCATGCGCGCGGTCGAGAACGGCACCGAGTTCGGCCTGCGCGCCCGCAAGACCGGCGAGGTCATCGAGACCGTCGACGCCCGCGACCTGTGGCGCAAGATCGCCACCGCCGCGTGGGAGTGCGCCGACCCCGGCATCCAGTACGACGACACGATCAACGACTGGCACACCAACCCCGAGACCGGCCGCATCACCGCGTCCAACCCCTGCTCGGAGTACATGTCGCTGGACAACTCCTCGTGCAACCTCGCCTCGCTGAACCTGCTGAAGTTCCTCAAGGACGACGACACCTTCGACGCGGCGCTGTTCGCGAAGGCGGTGGAGTTCATCATCACCGCGATGGACATCTCCATCTGCTTCGCCGACTTCCCGACCGAGTCGATCGGCCAGACCACCGTCGACTACCGCCAGCTCGGCATCGGCTACGCCAACCTCGGCGCGCTGCTCATGGCCATGGGCCTGGGCTACGACTCCGAGGGCGGTCGCTCCATGGCCGCGACCATCACCTCGCTGATGACCGGTGTCTCCTACAAGCGCTCCGCCGAGGTCGCCTCCGTGGTCGGCCCCTACAACGGCTACGCCCGCAACGCCGAGGCCCACAAGCGGGTCATGCGCAAGCACCAGGCCGCCAACGACTCGGTGCGCACCCTGCACGTCAACGACGCCGCCACCCACAAGCTCGCCACCCAGGCGTGGGCCGACGTCATCGCGCTGGGGGAGAAGCACGGCTTCCGCAACGCCCAGGCCTCGGTGCTCGCGCCCACCGGCACCATCGGCTTCATGATGGACTGCGACACCACCGGCATCGAGCCCGACTTCTCCCTGGTGAAGTTCAAGAAGCTCGTCGGCGGCGGCTCGATGCAGATCGTCAACCAGACCATCCCGCGGGCGCTGAAGAAGCTGGGCTACCAGCCGGAGTCGATCGAGGCGATCGTCGACTACATCGCCGAGCACGGCCACGTCGTCGACGCCCCCGGCCTGCGCACCGAGCACTACGAGATCTTCGACACCGCCATGGGTGCCCGGGCCCTCAAGCCCATGGGCCACGTGCGGATGATGGCGGCCTGCCAGCCGTTCCTCTCCGGTGCCATCTCCAAGACCGTCAACCTCCCCGAGAGCGCCACCATCGAGGAGATCGAGGACGTCTACTTCCAGTCCTGGAAGCTCGGCCTCAAGGCGACGGCGATCTACCGCGACAACTGCAAGGTCGGCCAGCCGCTGTCCGACGGTGGCGGCAAGGCCAAGAAGGACGCGGCCGACGCCGCGGACGCGGCTGCGGCCGCCGAGGCCGAGGTCGTCGAGAAGGTCGTGGAGAAGGTCGTCTACGCCCCGACCCGCAAGCGCCTGCCGAAGTCGCGGGTCTCCCGCACCACCTCGTTCACGGTCGGCGGCGCCGAGGGCTACATGACCTCGGGTGCCCACGACGACGGTGAGCTCGGCGAGATCTTCCTCAAGCTCGGCAAGCAGGGCTCGACCCTGGCCGGCGTGATGGACGCCTTCTCGATCGCGGTGAGCATCGGTCTGCAGTACGGCGTGCCGCTGGAGACCTACGTCTCGAAGTTCACCAACCTTCGCTTCGAGCCCGCCGGCCTCACCGACGACGCCGACGTGCGGATGGCCCAGTCGCTGATGGACTACGTCTTCCGTCGCCTCGCGCTGGACTACCTGCCCTTCGAGTCCCGCCAGGCCCTGGGCATCTACTCGGCCGAGGAGCGCCAGCGCTACCTCGAGACCGGCTCCTACGAGCCCGCTGAGGAGACCGGCTCGGCCAGCGAGCTCCTCGCCGCCCCGACCGTCGACGTCGCCCCCGTGGTCGAGGAGGCTCCGGTCGACCTCAAGGACACCGACGGCTCCGCCCAGCGCGAGGTCCCGGCCACCGAGGCCAAGCAGGCCCACACCTCCGCTGAGCTGATGGAGAAGCTGACCGGCACCGCGGTCGACAGCCCGCTGTGCTTCACCTGCGGCACCAAGATGCGCCCGGCCGGCTCCTGCTACGTCTGCGAGGGCTGCGGCAGCACCTCCGGCTGCAGCTGACCTGAGTAGTCACCAGGACGGCCCCGACTCGATCCGAGTCGGGGCCGTCTTGCGTCGTGCCGGTGCCACTGCGTCGCGGCCGGCCGGGCTAGGTGTACTGACCACGGACGTTAGGTACGGCGTGCCTGCTGGACGATGACGAAGACCTCCGGGTGAGGTGTGAAGCGACCAAGCATCCACTCGCTCACGAAACTCCGGAGGTCTTCGTGTCTCAC
>NZ_BAAGUS010000014.1:0-114654 GCF_054781275.1 Nocardioides ginkgobilobae
TCAACCTAGCTGCGCGAGAGGCGCAACCGAGCGAATCCGAGACGACATGCTTGCTCGGATCGCCGCCGTCTTGGATGCCGCCGGCAGGACACCGCGGCCGGAGCGCGAGTACGTCGCCACCAGTCGCTTCCCGATATAGCGGCAACCTTCGACGAGCGGGTCGGGGCTGTTGTGCCGTCGTCGAGCTGGAGCGGGTCCCGGCGTGCACGGACTCCGAAATCTGCACGCTCGCCCGTCCGCGCCGAAGCCGGCAGCGTGACGACTGCCAACGACACGCACCACCGATCAGTCTGACACCTCCCGGCGTGTCCGGAGGCTCCCATCGTTGGGAGGATCCAGAACATGGCACGACCGAGTGACAAGCAAGTCGGCAAGTGGGCCCGCAACAAGGTCAACTACCAAGACTTCTATATGCGCTTCTGCCCTGGCCCGGGCGGCATTGAGCGCACCGAGAGACGCCCCACCAGCCAACACTCAATCCTGGTGAAGTCCGCGAAGGGCCAGCGGCCGTTCTTCGCCACCGCCGACTGCCAACCGGTCGGCACCAACTACGCCAAGACCAAGAATGAAGTCAGCAACGCAGCGGTCAGCGCAGGGGTCAACCTCGGGGTCGTCAGCGTCTCCGCCCAGTCCGGATTCTCGGACGGATCGTCCTGGTCTGTCGACGTGTCGCGTCGTTCGAAGGTGTGCTTCAGCAACATCGAAGGCCCCGTGCAGTCCCGCTACGTGCGGTTCATGAAGCGCGGCAACAAGGCCTCGGGCAGTTGCCGACCCGCCCGCACCACCAGCGAAACTGGTCAACGTGGCTGCACCACCCCCTAGCGGCGCCAGCTTGAACCGGCGCCCGTCGCAGCGCCCGCCCCGGAAACGCAGCCCGGGGGCCGTCCTCCTCGCAGTCCTCGGTGCGAGCCTTGCCGTGAGCGCCTGCACCCAGGAAACGGCGAGTGACCCAAGGCGTGTCCAGGTCGGCGACGCTATCGAGGTGAAGTTCAGCGGCGGATCGGAGATGCAGTCCTTCGATGAGGTCCAAGCCGGCCGAGGAGCCTCCTTCCCCCTCCCGTACGTGTGTGCCCTCGCCGACGACCCCGTCCGCATCACCGGCATCGACCTCCAGGCACCAGAACCGGGGCTTTCGGTGACGGGCTTTCTTGTCGCCGACGAACCCGGTGCCCCCGGCGCCATCGTGAGTCGCCCACTCAACGAGACCCCGCAGGGCAGGCACGCAGCGCCCGACGGGCTCATCGCAGCCCGATGCCGGTCCGATGAGTCCGTCCAGGTGTGGGTAGAAGTCACCCTGGAACGACCAGGAGCTGCACAGGCCCCAGCGGTTCGCTACCGGTATCGCGTCGACGGCGAGGACGAGCAGGCCACCGACTGGTTCCCGACAGGGGTAGCTCTCTCCACCGCGGCTGCCCGCTGACCCGTCGTGGCACCGCACGCGTACGCATCGCGCAGGGTGTCGACCAAGATGCGCATGCCCCCGCAGTCCCCCAAGGGTGGACACGCCCGATACCGACGCGGGTGTCGAGGTCGCGCTGACGGTAGCCGTTGCGGGAGTTGACCCGCTCCGAGGAGCGTTCGCCGTAGCCGGCACCGCACACCGCGTCGGCCTGCGCCGACAGCAGGGCATTGATGAAGGTGGTGAGCAGGTCCCGCATCATGTCGGGGCTCGCTTGGGACAGCTGCTCTTACACCTTTCTGCTGGACCCCCCTGTTGACCTGCGGCTTTGCACAATGCGCAGGCAAAGGCCTTGCAGAACAGATGTCGCTGGGCGTGAAACCTTTGCAGGTTGCCTGCGCCGCGGCAGGTGACGGGCGGTCCGGACGGGTCAGCGGGTCCGCTGGCGCGGGCTCATTCCCAGCGCGTGGCGTAGGCGAAGCCGACCGCCATGAAGGCGATGCCGACGAACAGGTTGGACTGCTGCAGGTCGTTCAGGATCGGCACGTCGTTGAGCGTGCCGTCGGCCAGGACGTAGAAGGTGCAGATCCACAGCAGGCCGAGGACGAAGCAGCCCAGCATGCCGACGACCACGCCGCGGCCGCGGCCCAGCGGCGTCGAGGGGTGCGCGGCGACGGCCAGGCCGAGGAAGAACAGCCCGAAGCCGATGACGTAGTTCCACCGCACCAGGTCGGCCATGAAGGCGGGGGAGCCGGGGGTGGCGTCGAGCACCGTGGGGTCGGGGCGCACCGCGACGTAGTAGTAGACGATCCACGCGATGCCCAGGGCTATCAGCAGCAGGGCGATGCCGAACCGCACCGAGAGCACCGGGCCCCGGGGTCGGTCGTCGAAGGGGTCGATGTCCTTCACGGCAGGGTGCTCCTCGAGGTTCCGGGTCAGGCGGGGCCGCACCGCACCGACTGCGGTGCACGTGCGGGGGCCGGGCGGGCTGGCCCAGGCGCCTACCCTAGTGGGCGTGAGCACCGGTTCCCACGCGAGGCCGCCCGCGGGTCCGGGGGAGACCCCCGACGCCCCCCGGGCGGGCCTGCCTGCGCGGGTGCTCCAGGCCCTGCGCCGTGGCCGGGGCGGCGACACCCCCGACGGCGAGGGCGGCGGGCGCCGCCCGCGCAGCCCCTGGCGGGTGGGTACGCCGCTGATGGTGCTGCTCAGCGGCTCGCTCTTCGCCGTGAGCGCGGTCAACAGCGAGGGCACCGACCTGCGGGCCGGGCGCTACACCGACCTCGCCTCGCTGGTGCAGGCCGAGGCCGAGGCCTACGAGGAGCTGCGCGCCCGGGTCGAGGACCTCACCGGCCAGGTCAACGACCTGAGCGCCCAGGTCGGCAGCCGCGACGTGCAGCGCGTCCAGGCGCGCGTCGAGGAGCTGCGCGACCCGTCGGGCCTGACCCCCCGCGAGGGTGAGGGCGTGCGGATCGTGCTCTCGGACTCCCCGCTCCAGGCCGAGGACACCACCCAGCCGCTGAAGTTCCTCATCGTCCACCAGCAGGACCTCCAGGCCGTCGTCAACGCCATGTGGCGCGGTGGCGCCAGCGCCGTGACCGTCCAGGGTCAGCGGATCGTCTCCACCACCGGCATCAAGTGCGAGGCCAACTCGGTGACGCTCCAGGGCGTGCCCTACCCCCAGCCCTACGTCATCGAGGCGGTCGGCGACCCGGAGGTCCTCGCCGCGTCGGTCGACGGCGACCCCTACCTCTCCTTCTACCGCCAGCAGTCGCTCACCGAGGACATCCAGATCGGCTGGGAGATGAGCGTCGAGGAGGAGGTCGAGGCCCCGGCGTACGACGGCCTGCTCGACCTCTCCTACGCCGAGCCGCTCGCGTAGCCGGTCGCTGGGGTCACCGGGTCACGAGACCCCGCAGCGCCCGGGGGTCAGCGGGTGCGGCGGCGGCCGGCCGGGGACGACGGGCCACCCGACCCGCGCCCGCCCCCGAGCAGCGCCGAGGGGGACTCGGTCGGCGACGGCTCATCGGTCGGCAGGTCGGTCGGGTCGTCCGTGGGCTCCTCCGACGGCTCCTCGGTGGGCTCGACGAAGGTCGAGACGAAGAGCTGGATGTCGGTGCCCTGCGGCTGGGTCGAGCCGCCGGCCGGGGCCTGGTCCACCACGGTGCCCGCGGGCTCGGTGGAGGTGGGGTCCTCGCGGACGACCGGGTTGAACCCGGCGTCGCGGATCGCCCGCTCGGCGGCCGCCTGCTGCTGGCCCCGCACGTCGGGCACCTCCTCGGGCCCGTCGCTGACGGTGAGGGTGACGGTGCTGCCCTCGGCGACCTCGGCCCCGGCCTCGGGGGCCTGGGAGAGCACCTGGTTGCGCGGGTCGTCGGTGTCGGAGCGCACGACCTCGACCTCGAACCCCTGCGCCTCCAGGGTGGCCTTGGCCTGCCCGAGCAGCTGGCTGGTCACGTTCGGCACGGCCACCTCCGGCGGCCCGCTGCTCACGGTGATCGTGACCACCGAGCCGGGCGCCACGAAGCTGTCGCCGGAGGGGTCCTGGTCGATGACCCGTCCGGCGGGTCGGTCGGAGGTGGCGAACTCGGTGGGGGCGACCTCGAAGCCGGCTTCGCCGAGCAACCGGCGTGCCTGGTTCTCGGCACGACCCACCACGTCGGGGACGGCCACCTCGTCGGGGGCGGACGGGAAGAGCCGCGGCCACAGCAGAGCCCCGGCCACGACCAGGCCGATCACGAGCAGCCCCAGCAGCACGAGGAAGCCCACGGGGGTGCGGCGCTCGTCCTCGGCCTGCGGGACGGGCGGACCGGCGACGGGGGCGGCGATCGGACGACCCGCGACCTGGGTCGCGCCGGTCGCGGGACCGGGGACGACCGGCGGCACGGCGGCGGCCTGCACGGGCCGGCCGGCGAGGTAGCGCTCGATGTCGCTGCGCATGGCGGCGGCGGACTGGTAGCGGTCCTCGACCCGCTTGGCGAGCGACTTCATGACGATGGCGTCGAGCTCGGGCGGCAGGTCGGTGTCGTGGTCGCTGGGTGGCGCGGCCTGCTCCCGCACGTGCTGGTAGGCGACCGCCACCGGGGAGTCGCCGATGAAGGGCGGCCGGCCGGTGAGCAGCTCGTAGAGCAGGCAGCCGGCGGAGTAGACGTCGGAGCGGGAGTCAACGGTCTCGCCGCGGGCCTGCTCGGGGGAGAGGTACTGCGCGGTGCCGACCACGGCCGCGGTCTGGGTCATCGTGGAGGAGGCGTCCGAGATCGCCCGGGCGATCCCGAAGTCCATCACCTTGACGTCGCCGCTCGGCGTGAGCATGACGTTGCCCGGCTTGATGTCGCGGTGGATGATCCCCGCGCGGTGGGAGTAGTCCAGGGCCGACAGCACGCCGCTGGTGATCTCCAGGGCCCGCTCGGGCAGGATCTTGCGCCCCTCGCGCAGGATGTCGCGCAGCGTCCGCCCGGCGACGTACTCCATCACGATGTAGGGCTGGGCGATGCCGCTGCCGTCGGCGCCCGGCTCCTCGCCGGTGTCGTAGACGGCCACGATCGAGGGGTGGTTGAGCGAGGCCGAGGACTGCGCCTCCCGGCGGAAGCGTGCCTGGAAGGTCGCGTCGCTGGCCAGGTCCGTGCGCAGCCGCTTGACCGCGACCACGCGACCCAGCCGCGTGTCGGTGCCCTTGCGGACCTCGGCCATGCCGCCGCGGCCCAGCAGCTCACCGAGCTCGTAGCGTCCGCCGACCGTCTCGCTCACTGCTGCGCCTCCTCGCTGGCCTCGGGGAGCAGCCCTGCGTCCGAGCTGCTCTCGCTCGGCGAGGGAGTGGCCTCGCTGGGTGTCGGGGTCGGGGTCGGCGTCTCGGGCCGTGGGCCCCAGTAGGAGATGGTGATCTGGTCGCCCTCGGTCAGGGTGCCGGTCGGGTTGACGCCGTCGACGATGCCCGGCTCCTGGTTGCCGTCGTTGCTCAGCTCGTTGAGGACCGGGCTCAGCCCCAGGTCGGAGAGCCGCTCCTGCACCTCGCGGTAGTCGCGCCCGGTGTAGTCGGACTCGGTGATCTCCACCGTCGCCGGCGCCGACGGGGTGGTCGGCTCCTCGGTCGGCTCCTGGCTCTGCGACCTCGGGGGCGTCCGCGTCGGGTCCTCCTCGGGCTCCTCGTCACCGTCGGAGGTGAGCAGCAGCACCACGACGAGCACGACCACGGACACCAGTGCGACCACCAGCAGCAGGGTCGCCCACGGGAAGGCCTTGCGGTCCTGCTGATGCGCGGCCGGCACGGTGCCGGTCGCCGCGGTCGCAGGAGCGGCGGCCGCGCCGAGGCCGGGCAGCACGGCGGTGGCCGGGTCGTCGGTGGCTCCCAGCGGCGGCCCCACCGGAGGTACGACGGAGGTCGGCGCGTCCGCCGCGGCAGCGGCGCCGGCCCCGGCGGCACCCGCGGCGGCCGCGCCGCCGGGCGCACCCGAGCCTGCCGGGTCGCGCAGGGCGGCGGCGAGGGCTCCGGCCCCGGCGTACCGCTCGGCCGGGTCCTTGGCCAGGGCGCGCATGACGACCGCTGCGAGGGGGGCGGGGACGCTCGCGGGGAGGGCCGGCGGCTCCTGGTTGAGGTGCGCGAGCGCGGTCGCGACCGGGGAGCCGGCGTCGAAGGGGCGTCGCCCGGCCAGGCACTCGTAGGCCACGACGCCCAGGGAGTAGACGTCGGAGGCTTCGGTGGCCGTGCTGCCGCGGGCCTGCTCGGGCGAGAGGTACTGCGGGGTGCCCATGACCTGGCCGGTCTGGGTGAGGCTGACGCTGTCGGCGGCCCGGGCGATGCCGAAGTCGGTGACCTTGACCTGCCGGTCGGGGGTGACGAGCAGGTTCGCCGGCTTGACGTCGCGGTGGACGATCCCGGCGGCGTGCGCGGCCGCGATGGCGTCCGCGGCCTGGGCCATGAGGGCTGCTGCGGCGCCGGGGTCCATGGGGGAACCGGGGCGCAGCAGCGCGGAGAGCGGCTGGCCCTCGACCAGCTCCATGACGAGGTAGGGCCGGGGGACGCCGGACCCGTCGACGGACTGCGCCTCGCCGAAGTCGTAGACCGCGGCGATGCCGGGGTGGTGCAGGGAGGCGGCGTGCCGGGCCTCGGTCTCGAACCGGCTGCGGAAGGAGGGGTCGTCGGCGAACTCGCGCTTGAGCACCTTGACCGCGACGGTCCGGCCCAGGGTGGTGTCCCGGGCGCGCCAGACCTCGCCCATGCCGCCGGTGGCGATCCGCGACTCCAGGAGGTAGCGCCGGGCGTCGTCGGCGAACTCGCCGGCGTCGCCGAGGGGGCTGTCGGGCGGGGTCACCGGTTGATCACCGCTTCCATGATGGCCTTCGCGATCGGGCCGCCGAGCAGGCCGCCCGCGATCTCGCCCCGCTCGATGCCCGGCGCCTCCTGGATCATCACCGCGACGGCGACCTCCGGGTCGTCGGCCGGGGCGAAGGAGACGAACCAGGCGTAGGGCGGCACGTCGTCCTGGCCGCTCTGGGCCGTGCCGGTCTTGCCGGCCACCTGGACGCCGGGGATGGCCGCCGGGCTGGCGGTGCCCTCGTCGACGGTGGCGACCAGCAGGTCGGTCAGCTGGGAGGCGGTGGAGGAGGAGACCGCGTCGGAGAGCGCCTCGGGGTCGGTCTGCTCGATCTGCTCGAACTCCGGGCTCTGCACCTCGTCGACGAGGTAGGGCTTCATGACCGTGCCGCCGTTGGCGATCCCGGCCACGACCATCGCCATCTGCAGCGGGGTCGCTGCGACGTCGAACTGGCCGATGCCGGTCTGGCCGGTCTGCGGCTCGTTGGCCTCCTCGGGGAAGCGGGAGACCGCCTGGGGCAGCAGGTCGTCGAAGTACTCCTGGTTGAAGCCGAACGCCTCGGCCTGCTCCTCCATCCGCTCCGCGCCGACCTCGACGGCCAGCCGCGCGAACGTGGTGTTGCAGGACTGGGCCATGGCCTGGGCGAAGGGGACGGTGCTCGCCCCGCAGGAGCGGCCCTGGTTGTCGATGAGGCCGGTGTCGCCGGTGGTCTGCGGCAGCTGGAAGGTGGGCCCGCCGGGGACGTCGTCACCCACCTCGTAGAGGCCGTTCTCGATCGCTGCGGCCGCCGTCACGACCTTGAACGTCGAGCCCGGGGGCAGCGTGGTCTGGATGGCGCGGTTGAGCAAGGGCTGTGCCGGGTCCTCTTCGAGCTCCTCCCCCGCACTGCTGACCACGGAGAGGTCGTGGCTGGCCAGCCGGTTGGGGTCGAAGGTCGGCAGGGAGACCATCGCCAGCACCTTGCCGGTGCGCGGCTCGAGGGCCACGACCGCGCCCTGGCCCTCGGGGCCGAGCACCTCGCGCAGGCCGTCGAAGGCGGCGCGCTGGGCCACGGGGTCGAGGGTGAGGGCGACGTTGCCGCCCTCGGAGGTCTCGTTGCTGAGCAGGTCGACGAGGCGGGTGACGAAGAGCCGGTCGTCCTCGCCGCTCAGCAGGTCGTCCTGGGTCTGCTCGATCCGTCGCTGGCAGGTGCTGCAGGCGCCGGACTGGGCGTTGAAGTAGTTGTACCAACCGGTGACGTGCGCGTAGGCGAGCGGCTGGGGGTAGGTCCGCTGGTACTCGAAGCGGTCGTCGGACGGCACCGACTCCGCGACCGGCTCCCGGCCCACGAGGATCGCTCCGCGCGGCTGGGAGAAGGCCTCGTCGACAGCACGACGGTTGCGCCCGTCGTCGGCGAGGGAGTCGGCGCGCCAGTACTGCAGATAGGTCACGTTGGCCATCAGTGCCAGGAAGAGGACGAGGAAGGCCACCGAGATGGTGCGGATGGGCTTGTTCATCGAGCCACCCGGATCACCTGGGTGTCCTGGTCACCGGCGTCGTCGGCCGCCGTGAGGTCGGGGACCGGGCGGCGGGCCAGGTCGGAGACGCGCAGCAGCAGGGCGATGATGACCCAGTTCGCGACCAGCGACGACCCTCCGTACGACAGGAAGGGCGTGGTGAGGCCGGTGAGCGGGATCAGCCCCGTCACCCCGCCGATGACCACGAAGACCTGCAGCGCGAAGACCGAGGCCAGGCCGGTGGCCAGCAGCTTGCCGAAGCCGTCGCGGGAGATCAGCGCCGCCCGCAGGCCGCGCTCGACGATCAGCCCGTAGAGCACCAGGACGGCCATCATCCCGGTCAGCCCGAGCTCCTCGCCGATGGCGGCCATGATGAAGTCGGACTCCGCGAACGGCACCCGCCCCGGGTCGCCCCCGCCGAAGCCACGGCCCAGCAGGCCGCCCCAGGCCATGCCGAAGGTCGCCTCGACCGGCTGGAAGGCGGAGTCGTTGGTGCCGGGGCCGTAGTAGTCGAACGGGTTCAGCCACACGTTGACGCGGGTCTGCACGTGGCTGAAGAGCTGCCAGGCGACGAGCGCGCCGCCGAGGAAGAGCCCCCCGCCGACGACGAGCCACCCGGCGCGCTCGGTGGCGACGTACAGCATGAAGAGGAAGAGCCCGAAGAAGAGCAGGCTGGAGCCGAGGTCGCGCTGGAAGACCAGGATGCCGAGGCTGATCAGCCACATGCCGAGGATCGGGCCCAGGTCGCGCCCGCGGGGCAGGTCGACGAAGAGCAGCCGGCGCCCGGCCAGCGCCAGCGCGTCGCGGTGCAACACGAGGTAGCCGGCGAAGGCGATGACCAGCAGCACCTTGGCGACCTCGCCGGGCTGCATGCCGACCGGGCCCAGGCGCACCCAGATGCGCGCGCCGCGGACCTCGTTGCCGATCAGCGGGAGCATCGGCATCAGCAGCAGCACGATCGCGGCCAGGCCCGAGGTGTAGGTGAAGCGGGTGAGGATGCGGTGGTCGCGCAGCAGCACCAGGGTGCCGACGAAGAGCGCGACGCCGATCGTCATCCACACCAGCTGCTGGGCGGCGAAGCCGGTGTCCTCGGTGAGGTCGAGTCGGTGGATCACGGCCAGGCCGAGCCCGTTGAGGGCGGCCACGACGGGCAGCAGCACCGGGTCGGCGTACGGCGCGACGAGACGTACGACGACGTGCGCCCCGACCACCAGGGCGGCCAGCCACCCGCCGTACCCGATCAGGTCGGTGGGGACTGCGCCCTCGACGCCCACCCCGACGGCGGCGTAGGCACCGATGCCGACGGCCAGGGCGAGCACGAGCAGGAACAGCTCCGCGCCGCGGCGACGGCGGTGCACGAAGCCGAGGATCGGGTTGCCGGTCGTCTGCGACATGCCGCTCACCCGGCCTCGGGTCGGGCCGACCCTGAGGAGCCGGTGTCGGAGGAGCCGATGTCGCCCGAGGCCTCGGCAGGCTCGGCGCTCATCTGGGCGGCGAGGTTCTCCACGATGGTGCGGGCGTCCTCGAGGTCGTCGGCGGCGACGCCCTCGCGCACGCCGTCGGCGACGAACTCCGGGAGCCGGTCGAGGGTGACGTTGGTCGACTCGTAGGGCTCGGAGAGCTCCACTCCGGGCAGCGAGAGGTCGACGCCGCGGAAGATCTGGACTTGGCCGTCGACCTCGCCGACGTAGTACTGCTGCTGGCTCCAGGTGTACGCCGCCGCCACGCCCATCCACCCCAGGCCGACCAGCACGAGGGCGAGGAGCGCGCGGCGGGCCCAGGCGAAGCGGCGCGGCGGGCGCGGGGCGTAGCGGACCGCCTCGGGGTCGACCGGGTCGCTGGAGATCGCGTGGACGTCGGCGGGCAGGTCGGGCGGGAGGTCGGCGTCGACCGCGGGGATCTCGCCGGTGTCGGTGCGGCCGCGGAACAGCCCTCCGCCCAGCGCGTGCCGGTGCGGGCGACGGCGTACGTCGGTGGCCGCGCCGACCACCATGGGCTGGAGGTCGGCGAGCTCCTCGCTGCGCGCCGCGGCGGCGGCCTCGTCGAGCACGTCGGCCACCAGGCAGGTGACGTTGTCGGTCGAGCCGGCGTCGAGGGCACGGCGGACCAGCTCGACGGCCGCGAAGTCGGGTGTGCCGTCGCCGAGGATCGCGAGCAGGTCGTCGTCATCGAGGGAGGCGGTCGCGCCGTCGGAGCAGACCAGCAGCCGGTCGCCGGACTGCAGGGCCACGACGAAGAGGTCGGGCTCGGCCTCGTGGATGCCGTCGACGGCCTTGAGGATGACGTTGCGGTGCGGGTGGACCCGGGACTCGGCCTCAGTGATCCGGCCCTCGTCGACCAGGCTCTGGACGAAGGTGTGGTCGCTGGTCAGCCGGCTGATCTCGCCCTCGCGCAGGAGGTAGGCGCGGCTGTCGCCGACGTGGCCGACGCCGACCTGGCGGCCGTCGAAGTGCAGGACGGTGGCGGTGGTGCTGGTCCCGTTGAGGGCGGGGTCCTCGTCGACGACCTCGCCGATCCGGTCGTGCGCGCGGTGCAGCGCGCCGCCGACGCGCCCGAGCAGCTCGTCGGCCTCGAGCGGGCCCGGGGGCTCGTCGTCGAGGCGACGCAGCTGCTGGACGGCCACGCTGGAGGCGATGTCGCCGCGCATCGCGCCGCCGACGCCGTCGCAGACGGTGAGCAGCCACGGGCCGGCGTACCCGGAGTCCTGGTTGTCCTTGCGCACCCGCCCCACGTCGGAGATCGCCGACCAGTGCAGCCGCAGCGTCGCCGGGCCTGCGCTGGTCGGGTCGCTCCCGCTGCCGGGCTGGCTCACTTGCGCAGCTCCAGGATCGTCTTGCCGATCCGCACCTGGGTCCCGAGCGTGATCGTGGTCGGCTGGGTGATGCGCACGGTGCCGATGTAGGTGCCGTTGGTGGAGCCGAGGTCCTCCACGAACCACTGGTCGCCGGAGGCGGCGATCCGGGCGTGGCGGGTGGAGACGTAGTCGTCGTCGAGGCGGATCGCGGCGTCGGAGCCACGGCCGATGAGGACGGGCGCCGCGGCGAGGTCGGCGCGCTCGCCGGCGTTGGCGCCCTCGGTGACCAGGACGTGGGTGGGCGAGCCGCGGCGCTTGGAGGGCGCCTTGGCCTTCGGCTCGCGGCCGCGCGGCTCGGGAGCGCGCGCGGTCTCGGGGACCCGGGCGCCGAACATGTCGGAGCGGATCACCGAGATGGCGGAGAGGACGAAGATCCACAGGACCGCGAGGTAGGCGATCCGGATGAGCAGCAGGGTCAGCTCAGACATCGTCGCGCACCAGCCTCACGCGCAGCACGGTGTTGCCGATCTTCACCTCGGTGCCGTCGTCGGCGACCGAGCGGCTCATCTTCTGCCCGTCCACCAGCATCCCGTTGGTCGAGCCGAGGTCGCGCACGTCGACCTTGATCCGCTCGCCGGAGGCGTCGACCCGGAACTCCACGTGCTGACGGCTCACGCCGGGATCGTTGATCCGGACGTCGGCATCGGTGCCACGGCCCACGACGACCCCCGGCGGCAGCAGCGGGTGCTGGGTGCCGTTGACCTCGAGGACGGCGCGCGCGCGGCCGACCTGCGTGTGGGTGCTGTTGCTGCTCACCTTGGCGGTGGCGCGGCTGCGGACGCGGAAGCGGCCGGTGGTGAGGTCCTCGGCGACCTCGAACTCGATGGTGACCGGGCCGGGGAAGGAGTAGCCGTTGGTCTGGGCGTGCTCGGTGACCTGCTTCTCCAGCTCCGCGGCCATGGCGGTGTCGTACGGCGCCAGCCGGTCGAGGTCGCTCTGCGCGAGCTCCACGTGGAAGTCGTTGGGCACCAGGCGCCGCTGCCGCGACAGGATCTGGGCGTTGTTGTCGCACTCGCGCTGCAGGGCGGCCGCGATCTCGACGGGCTGGACCGCGGAGCGGAAGGCGCGCGCGAAGGCCCCGGAGATCATCGTCTCGAGGCGCCGCTCGAAGCGCTGGAGGCTGCTCATGTCCGACTCCTCCTCTCCTGGGTCCTGTGCCTGGTCCTGTGCCGGTGGGCGGTGCTGGTCCGGTCGGGGGTCTTCCCCGCGCAGCGCCGACCCACGCCCACGCGCGGGTGTGACGTGCGCGGGCAGGACACAGCAGTCGGCGGACGCCGGGTCGGGTGCGATGGTAACGAAGCCGGGCCCCGGCGGTGTCACCCCGCGTGGCGGGCGGGGGTGGGTGGGGCGGAGCGGCTGCGATACCCGGTTACCCGGGTATCGCAGCACATCCCCGCCGCTGCAGTCGCCGAGAAGTGCACGGAGTGCGACAGGAGTTCGGTCCCCCCGGGGGTCCCTCGCCGCGGTTTGGGTCTGCACCCCCGACTGGGATAACCTCCACACGCTTCACGCGCGAGTGGCGGAATAGGCAGACGCGCACGGTTCAGGTCCGTGTGTCCGAAAGGACGTGGGGGTTCAACTCCCCCCTCGCGCACGTGAGCGAAAGGCCCCGGGTCATCGACCCGGGGCCTTCGTCGTGCTCCCGCCGGGACCCGGGCGGTCATCCACCGCGGCGTCCGTCTGCGACGACGGCGGTGCGGTGCACGGCGGCCCCCGCCACCAAGGCGATCACCCAGCCGAGCCCGATGCGGACCGGACCGTCGTCGAGGAGCCCGACCCCGAGCAGGGCGGTGAGCAGCACGCCTGCCGCCAGGAGAGCCGGGGCCGCCAGACGGCGCAGCACCGCACTCATGCGATCAGCCCCCCTGTGGCACCGGGACGGACCGGGCCGGGCGGTGTGCGCCTGGCGCAGGCCCCGCAGGTGGGCTGCCAGGGTGCCACGCTGAGCTGGTCGGACTCGATGGCGGCGCTGCAGCGGGTGCAGCGCCCGTAGGTCCCGGCCCGCAGCCGCAGCCGAGCGGCCCGCACCTGCGTGAGCAGGTCCTCGACCGCGCGTCGGTGCGCCGCGGCGACCACGGTGCGGGGGGTCGTGGGCAGCTGGTCGAGCTGCCGCTGGCGCGCCTGCTCGAGCTCGAGCAGGAACCGCTCCAGGTGGGTCCGCGGTGTGAGCGCGCCACCTGGCAGCTGGGGAAGCGCGAGGAGCTGCCATGTCGGCCCGGGGGCCGGGGTCGGGGACGGGCGCGCTCCCCGGGCTGCTGGTGGTCGGACTGCTCCCGTCGGTACTGCGCCCGCGGGGTGGTGCCCGGGGAACGGACGGGTCTGGCTGCGGCCGTGGGCCGACAGGGGTGACGAGGTCATCAGAGGTGGTCCTTGAGCAAGGTGTGCAGGGTGCACCCAGGGACGGGTGCCGCCACGCAGGCACCCGGGGACGGTGGGCTCGAGGATCAGGCCGGTGGCGCGCGGTCGACGCTGCGACGCAGCAGGTCCAGGCCGCGGATCCCCCGCGCCTCCTCGCTCAGGCGCAGCGCGAGCAGCGCCGCCCCGGAGGGCACGTGCGAGGGCAGGTAGGAGCGATCGGCTGTCGCCGTCGCCAGCTCCCGGACCCGCGTCATGCCGCGGACCATAGCAACGTTCTCGCCTCGCGACAGCCCGGCGCGGACGACCCCCCCGACCGAGCGGTCCACCACGTGGCCGCGGCGCCTCGGCCACGTCGGCCGCGGCACTCAGCGGCATTCAGCGGCGTACGTCGACGCGCCCGTCGGGCCGCACCGGTGCCCCCTCGGCGCGCAGCAGCTCCACGGCCGTGCCCCCGTGGCAGTCGGCGGGTCGGCCGTCGGCGCGCACCACCCGCCACCACGCGACCCGGTCCCCGTGCAGCCGCATGACCGTCCCGACCTGGCGCGGGCCGCCGCGACCCACGACGGCCGCGACCGCGCCGTACGTCGTCACGTGCCCCGACTGGACGGCGTCGACCACGCGCAGCACCGCCTCGACGTACTCCTCGTCCACCGCCTCGGCCCCTCCGTCCCGGCATCCTGGCTCGTGACGACAGTGTGCCCCCTGCGCGAGTGTCCGGGCCCGCTGCCGGGGACGGCGCGGGGGCGCGCCGGCCGGTCGCTCGCGCCGCGGGCCGCTCGTCTGCAGGATGTCGCCATGCGGATCGCGGTGGCGGGGGCGACGGGGACGGTGGGCCGGCACGTGGTGGCGGAGGCCGGTGCGCGAGGGCACGAGGTGGTGCCGCTGTCCCGCGCGACCGGCGTCGACCTGACGACCGGTATCGGCCTCGAGCAGCGGCTCGAGGCCGTGGACGCGGTGGTCGACGTCGCCAACACCGCGACCCAGTCGCGGCGCCGGTCCGAGGCGTTCTTCGGTGCGGTCACCCGCGCCCTGCTGGATGCGGGGCGTGCGGCCGGGGTGGGCCACCACGTGGCGCTCTCGATCATCGGGGTCGACGAGGTGCCGTCGGGCTACTACGCCGGGAAGCGGCTGCAGGAACGGATGCTGCGCGAGTCGGACCAGCCGTGGAGCCTGCTGCGGGCGGGGCAGTTCCACGAGTTCGGCGAGCAGGCACTCGGGTTCGTACGGGTCGGGCCGTGGTCGCTGGTGCCGGTCATGCGCTCGCAGCCCGTCGCAGCCCGCGAGGTCGCGGAGGCGTTGGTCGCCCTGGTGGAGCAGGGGCCCTCCGGCCGGGTCCCGGACCTGGCCGGCCCGGACGTGCTCGCGGTCCCGGACATGGCGCGCGAGGTCTCCCGGGTCCGCGGGCTGGGCCGCCGGGTCGTGTCCGTGCCGCTCCCGGGCGCGGCCGGGCGCGCGATGCGCGAGGGAGCGCTGACGGCGCAGGGTGATGCGGGGGCCACCGTGGGCGTCACGACCTTCGGCCAGTGGCTGGCCGAGCAGCCCGGCCCGACCCGCTGAGCGGGCTGAGCGGGCTGAGTGCGCTGCCGTCGCCGGCCGCGTGGACAGGATCCGGCGTCTCCGACCCGGACCCTGCCCACTGGGCGGCCCCTGCCGTCCGCACGACGCGGAGCGAGGGACCGGTCCGAGGACTCAGCGAGCGAGCAGCTGGGCAGCGGTGCGGTGGTCGTCGGCGTCGGCGGCCGCGCTCATCATCTGCTCGGCGGCGCTCGGGTCGGTCTCCGGCGGCACGACCAGCAGGTGCAGCCGCTCGCGCGAGGCCAGCGTCACCACCATGGTGTGGGTGTCGTCGGAGGGGAAGGAGCCGAGCTTGACCGAACCGTGCTCGGTGCGGATGCGCCGCACCTGGGCCTGGTCGTCGGCACGGGGCCAGTCCGGTCCGGAGTAGAGCAGCCGCGCGATCCGACCGACCTGCACCGGGAAGGTGTCGACGAGGTGGGCGCTCTCGGACGCGAGGTCGCGCGAGTGCGGCCACCAGGCGCCGTCGAGGCCGCCGCGAGCGACGTCGTGGTCGAGGCGGAGCCGCAGCGCAGCGGCTCCGTCCTGGGTGGAGGGGGAGGAGCCTGCGGGTGACGTCGTCATGACGTCCGCCTTCCGGATCTGCCGCTGCGGGCTCGACGAGCCTGGCTCGGCAGGTGGTTGCTCCCCACGCTACGGCACCTGGGAAGCCCCTGGCCGTGTAGCGGAGACCGGGAGCCCGGAGCCAGGTAGCCCGGTGCCCGGTGCGCCTACGCCCCGCCGTCGTCGGACCAGTGGTTCAGCGGGTCCACGTCGAACTGGTCGGTGACCTCGTCGAGCAGGTCTGCCGCGGAGTGCTCGTTGCCGGCGGTCGCGGCTGCCAGCAGCGCCTCGGCCCCCTGGCCGCGGGTGAAGTCGGGTGGCACGACCAGGAGGCAGAGGGTGTCACCGTCGCCGGAGGTCAGCACGACGACGTGCCTCTCCTCGACGCTCCAGCCGATCCGCACCCCGGTGTCGAGCGACGCCTCGGCGGCGGGCGCGGCGAGGGGTTCCGGGTGGTCCCAGTCCTCCCAGGTGAGGGCCACGTGCACCACCGGGGCTCCGGTGCCCGACGCGGCCAGGGCCACGAGCAGGGAGGAGACCTCGGTCAGGGGATCTCGGCTGCGTGGCCACCAGCCTCCGTCGAGCCGATCGCCGGAGCGACCCGTCAGGCGCACTCGCACAGGGTGTGAGCCTGCGGGGGGCACGGTCGGGCTGCTGGTCTCGAGCGACGTCATCACGACGCCCACCTCTCGGCCGGCACGGTGCCCCTGGGCAGGGGCTGCGTCGCCGGCACCTGGTGCTGAGGCTACTCCTCGACGCAGGCGCCGGGACCTCAGTGCTGCGCGCCGGGCACGACGTCCTCGGCGACACCCTCCGCGGCGTCCTCCTCGCCCGACTCGGGTGCGTGGCGCGGCAGCACCAGCGCGAGCCCGACGACCGCGAGGGCGATCACCGCGCCCAAGCCGAAGGCCCACTGCAGGCCGCCGACGAGGGCCTCCGCCTCGCCGGCGCCCTCCTCGGCGAGGGCCGCCGCACGGCTGGAGAGGATCGTGACCGACACCGCGGTGCCGATCGCGCCCGCGACCTGCTGCGTGGTGCCGAGCAGCGAGCTGCCGTGGGAGTAGAGGTGCGGCGGCAGCGCACCGAGGCCGAGGGTGAAGACCGGGGTGAAGATGCCGGCCAGGCTCACCATCAGCAGCACGTGCGCGCCCACGACGAATGCGACCGGGGTCGACTCGCCCAGCATCGCCAGGGCGCCGAGCGCCACGACCATGCCGACCGCGCCCGGCACGACCAGGGGGCGGCTGCCGACCCGGTCGAAGGCGCGGCCCACGCGGGGGCCGAGCAGGCCCATGAGGATGCCGCCCGGCGCGACGACCAGCCCCGTGGCCAGCGGCGAGAGGCCACGGACGTCCTGCAGGTAGAGCGGCAGCAGGATCAGCGCTGCCAGCATCGCCATGAACGCCACCGCCATGAGCGAGATCGACACGGCGTACGTGCGGTGGGAGAGCGTGCGCAGGTCGAGCAGCGGCTCGCCGGTGCGCTGCAGCCGGAGCTGGCGGTGGACGAAGAGCCCGACGACCAGCAGGCCCAGCACGGCCGGCACCTCGGCGGGCACCGAGCCGCCTGCGCCCTCGCCCAGGCCGCTGAGTCCGTAGACCAGGCTGCCGAAGCCCAGTGCGGCCAGCACGACCGACGCCACGTCCACCCGGCCCGCGGTCGGCTCGCCCACGTCGGGCAGGCGGCGCAGCGAGACCACGGTGATGAGCACCGCGATCGGCAGGACGACGAGGAAGAGCCCGCGCCACGAGGTGAGCGCCAGGATCACGCCGGAGACGGCCGGGCCGAGCGCCGGGGCGACCGAGATCGCCAGGGTCACGTTGCCCATGACCCGGCCACGGTCGTGCACGGGGACGATCTTCATGATCGTGGTCATCAGCAGCGGCATCATCACCGCGGTGCCGGCCGCCTGCACGACCCGGCCCGCGACCAGCACCCAGAAGACCGGCGCGAGCGCGGCGACGAGGGTGCCGGCGCAGAAGGTCAGCATCGCGAGCGTGAACGCCTGGCGCGTCGTCACCCGCTGCAGGAACCAGCCGGTCACCGGGATCACCGTCGCCATCGTCAGCAGGAACGCCGTCGAGAGCCACTGCGCCGAGCGCGCGGTCACGTCGAACTCCACCATCAGCCGCGGGATCGCGTTGACCATGATCGTCTCGTTGAGGATCACGATGAAGGTCGCGAGGACCAGCCAGCGCAGCACGCCGTAGTCGACGGGCGCGTCGGCGCGCTCGGGGGCGGCTGTGGTGGGCGAGGTCATGCGGGGCTCCAGACGAGGCAGCGGGTGAGCAGGGGAGCGGGACCGGTGGTCCGGCGTCGACGGGCGTGCGAGGGCGCGGCCACGGACAGTCTGACCTGGGCCAGCCCTCGAACTCATCGGGTTATTCCGCCCCCCGCCCGGCCCTCCACCGGGTGCCGGCCGTCTGCCTAGGCTCGGGACGTGAAGCAGACACTCGCCCGACTGGTCGACAGCGCCCTGGACCGCTCGGTGGTGCTGGGCTACACCGCGGTCGGCTCCGACGTACGACGCCGGCTGCCGACCTGGCCCGCCGACCCGGCCCCGGGGTCGATGACCGGCCGGCGCGTCGTGGTCACCGGGGCCACGTCAGGCATCGGCGAGGCGATGGCGCGCTCCTTCCTCGACCTGGGCGCGACCGTGCACCTGCTCGGTCGCAACGCCGACAAGGTCGCGGCGTACGCCAGGGAGCTGCGCCAGGCCGTCCCGAACGCCGACGTGGTCGAGGAGGTCTGCGACGTCTCCGACCTCGACGCCGTCCGCGCCTGGTGCGCCGACCTGGCCGGCCGCGTCGACGCGCTGCACGGGTTGGTGCACAACGCCGGCGTCATGCCGCCCGAGCGCACCGAGAGCCCGCAGGGCCACGAGCTCTCGCTCGCCTGCCACGTCCTCGGCCCGCACCTCATGACGACCCTCCTGCGCGACCTGCTCGTCGCCGGCCCGGCCAGCGTCGTGTGGATGAGCTCGGGCGGGATGTACGGCGCCTCGCTGCACGCGCAGGACGCCGACGACGTGGAGTACCGCCGCGGGGAGTACGACGGGGTGCAGGCCTACGCCCGCACCAAGCGGATGCAGGTCGTCATGGCCGACGCGTGGGCCGAGCAGCTGCGCGGGACCGGGGTGCTGGTCGAGTCGATGCACCCCGGCTGGGCCACGACCCCCGGCGTCACCGCGAGCCTGCCCCGCTTCGACCGGCTCACGCGCCGGGTCAAGCGCACCGCCGCCGACGGTGCGGACACCGCGGTCTGGCTGGTCGCGACCCGCCCGCCCTCGCAGCCCGGCCACTTCTGGCACGACCGGCGCCAGCGGCCCACGACCTTCGGGTGGCAGCGGGGCGAGGACCCCGCCCTGCGTGCCCGGCTGCTCGCCTACGTCGCCGGGGCCACGGGTGCCGCCTCCCTCGCCTGACACCACGGCCGCCGTCCCTGCCGATGCCGCTGTCGCTCCCGCCGGGGCGACCGTGCACGTCGGCATCGACCTGGCCTGGGGCACGACGGCCCGCACGGGGGTGGCCGCGGTCGACGCCGACGGCCGGCTGCTCCGCTCGGCCACGGTCGTCACCGACGAGGAGCTCGACGCCTGGCTGGCGGGGCTGCCCGGGCCGCTCGGGGTGGTGGCCGTCGACGCCCCCCTCGAGGTCCCGAACGCCACCGGGGCCCGCGGTGCCGAGCGCGAGCTGACCTCGGCGTACGGCCGCTACGGCTGCGGGTGCCACGTCGCCAACCGCTCGCGTCCGTGGTTCGACCCGCCCCGGGGCGAGGTGCTGGCCACCCGGCACGGGTGGACGCTGGAGCCCGACGCGATCGGCGCGGGCCGACCGGTGGCGGTCGAGGTCTACCCGCACGCCGCGCTCATCGGCCTCTTCGCCCTCGGCCGGGTCCTGCCCTACAAGGCCAAGGCGCGCCGTGACCTCGCCACCCGGCAGGACGGCTTCGCCCGGCTGGTCGCGCTGCTCGAGTCCCTGCCCGAGCTGGGCCTGCTCGACGGGCCCGGGAGCGCGGACTGGGCCGAGCAGGTCGCAGCCGTCCGCGCCGCCACCCGGCCCGTGGACCTCGAGCGGGTCGAGGACCGCATCGATGCCGTGCTCTGCGCGCACCTGGCCTGGCGCTGGGCCGCCGACCCCGCCTCGCTGCACGTGTACGGCGGGCCTGGGCTCGGCCGGGTCGTCGCCCCGCCCCGCCCGACCCACCCGCGGGGCTGAGGTCGCACCTGTCGGTCACTGTGCGCCCGTCCGCTGTTGGTCGAGCAGCCCGAGCGCCAGCGAGGGCGTCGTCGAGAGCGCGTGAGCTGCCTGTGGTCGGCGACCACGGACCGGTGCGGCGGTCTCGACGACGCTCGCTGGCGCTCGCTGCTCGACCATCGGGGCCGGGCTGCTCGACCCACGGTGGGGACCGATACTGGGGCCGTGTCCCGCCGTACCCGCCTGCTGCTCCTCCTGCTGCTCGTCGTGGTCGTCAACCTCGGCCCGCTCGGCTCGTGGTGGACCCAGGAGCGGTTGGACCGCGACGGCGTCTCCGAGCGCGTGGCCGCCTCGACCGACGGCATGCCCGACGGGCAGGTGGTCGTCGCCCTGCCGCCGGAGGTGACCGAGGCGGTCGCCCCGGACGACGCGGACGGCACCGAGGACCAGCCGGACGACCGGGCGGGACTGCTCGCGCGCACCGCCACCCTCGAGCCCGCGGCGTACGACGAGGCGGCGGCCACCGGGGAGGTCGAGGTCACCTGGCTCGAGGACGACCCCGCGACGTACCGGGTCGAGGGCGAGCAGGGCGGCACCGGGCTGGCCACGCTGCTGGTGGTCAACGCCGGGGTGCTGCTGCTCGTCGCGGTCGTGCTGCTGCTGCGGGGGCGGACCCGGCCCGAGCTGCGGATGGTGGCGACCGCCGACGTCCGACGGGTGCCGCCGGGCCCGCTGCTGGAGCGGGTCGAGGGCAACGACTACGTCGTGCGCGGGGACGTGGAGTCGCTGACCGAGGACGAGCTGGTGCTGGCGGTGGCCGACCGGCGCGTGCGGGTCCTGCTGGACGGCCACGCCAACCCGGCGTCGTACCAACACTCGGTCGAGGTGCGCGGGACGATGATCGGGTGAGGCTCGGGTGAGGCTCGGGTGAGGATCGCGCTGGGCGGCCCCTGACAGACTCGGGGCCATGACCTCGCTCCAGGACTTCTCCGCGCGCTCCATCGACGGGCGCGACATCGACCTCTCGGAGTACAAGGGCCAGGTGGTCCTTGTCGTGAACACGGCCTCGCAGTGCGGCTTCACCCCGCAGTACCAGGGTCTGCAGAAGCTGCACGACACCTACAGCGCGCGCGGCTTCACCGTGCTCGGCTTCCCGTGCGACCAGTTCGGCCACCAGGAGCCGGGCGACGACGCGGAGATCGCCGGCTTCTGCGAGCGCAACTTCGGCGTGACCTTCCCGCTCTTCTCCAAGATCGAGGTCAACGGCGACGGTGCGCACCCGCTCTACCAGTGGCTGCGCTCGGAGAAGAGCGGCCTGCTGGGCAGCAAGATCAAGTGGAACTTCACCAAGTACCTCCTCGGCAAGGACGGCCAGGTCATCGGCCGCTACTCGCCGACCACCAAGCCCGAGAAGATCGCCTCCGACATCGAGAAGGCCCTCGCCGCGTGACCCGCTTCACCGCCGGCACCGAGGCCAGCGCGGTCATCACCGCGAGCCGCGAGGAGGTCTGGGCGCTGCTCGAGGACCCCGACGCGATCGCGGAGATGACCCCCTTCGTCAAGCGGATCACCGCCGACGGGGACCACTGGACCTGGGAGCTCGGCGGGATCGAGGTGCTCGGCAAGTCGGTGTCGCCGGTCTTCACCGAGCGGATGGACTTCGACGAGCCGAGCCGCATCGAGTTCACCCACGACCCGCCCGCCGGTCGCACCGAGCGGTCCGCGGTCGAGGGGTGGTACGACCTGGCCGAGCACGACCAGGGCACCCTGCTGCGCACCAGCCTGGAGATCTGCCTCGACCTGCCGCTGCCGCGGCTCTCCGCGAAGGCGGTCACCGCCACGATGAAGGGTGTCGTAGCCAAGATGGGCGACCGGTTCGCCGACAACCTGCTCGCGCGGCTGGGCGCGCGGGAGGTCTGAGCGGGGGTACTCCGAATCCATTCTGATCCTCAGCGCGAGCTGGGCATCACAGGTGATTCGGAGTACGCCGCCGCGCACCCCCCACACGGACGAGCCCGCCCCCGGCCTGGCCGGGAGCGGGCTCTGGTCCGTCGTGGCTCAGACGAGCACGTCGGAGTCGTCGGCCGCCTCGTCGAGGTCGGTCTCCGACAGCGCGTGGCCACCGGCCGCCAGGTGCGGACGCTGCAGTTTCTCGCCCTCGACGTCGACGTTGGGCAGGATCTTGTCCAGCCACGCCGGCATCCACCAGGCCTTCTCGTCCATCAGGTAGAGCAGCGCCGGGATCAGCACCATCCGCACGATGAAGGCGTCGAAGACGATGGCGGCGGCCAGGGCGAAGCCCATCGACTTCACGACGGCGTCGTCCTGGAGCATAAAGGCCGCGAAGACGGCGATCATGATCGTGGCGGCGGCCGTGACCACGCGCGCGGAGTTGCGGAAGCCGTCGACGACCGCCTCGCGGGTGCTCATGCCGTGCACGTGCGCCTCGCGCATCCGGGTCACCAGGAAGACCTGGTAGTCCATCGCCAGGCCGAAGACCAGGCCGATGAGGAAGATCGGCATGAAGCTGACGATCGGCTGGCCCTCGAAGATGCCGAAGGCGCCCTGCTGGAAGACCGCCACGGTGGCGCCGAGGGTGGCCAGCACCGAGAGCAGGAAGCCCAGGGTGGCGGTCAGCGGCACCAGGATCGAGCGGAAGACGATCATCAGCAGCAGGAACGCCAGGCCGATGACGATCGCCAGGTAGACCGGCAGCGCGTCGGCCAGCCGGTCGGAGACGTCGGTGGTGATGGCGGTCAGGCCGGTGACGCCCGTGTCGGTGCCGGTCGAGGCCTCGATGTCGGGCTCGCCGTCACGCATCTCCTGCAGCAGGTCGGTGGCGCGGGAGTCCTCGGGACCGAACTCCGGCAGCACCTGCACCAGCGCGCCGGTGGCGGGCTCGGTGACGGTGCCGTCCTCGGCGAAGGTGGCGTTGGTGGCCACGACCTGCGCGTTCTGGACGCCGTCGAGACCCGCGGCCCACGCGGCGACCTCGCCGAAGGCGGCCTGGCGGCCTTCGGCGTCGGAGATCTCGCGGCCGTCGACCACGACCAGCAGCGGAGCCTCGCGGCCGGCGCCGAACGCCTCGGAGACCAGGTCGGAGGCCTGGCGCTGCGTGGTGTCGCTGGGACGCGTGGAGTCGGTCGGGAAGGCCAGCTGCAGGTCCTTCAGCGGGATGGCCAGGGCACCCAGGCCGACCACCACCGCGAGCACCAGCGCCACGGGCGCGCGACCCACGAACCGGGCCCAGCGCACGCCGTTGTTGAGCACGCGACCGTCCTCGTCGTGGACGGGGCGGTAGCGGCGTACGCGACCGGCGAAGGCCTTGGACTTGAACATGCCCAGGACGGCCGGTAGCAGGGTCAGCGCCACGAGCACGGCCACGAAGACCGTCGCAGCGGCGGCCAGACCCATGGTCGTCAGGAAGGGGATGCCGACGACGGCCAGCGCCGCGAGGGCGATGAGCACCGTGAGGCCGGCGAAGACCACGGCGGAGCCGGCGGTACCCACGGCCACCCCCACGGCCTCGGCCCGGTCGTCGGTGTGGTGCAGCTCGGTGCGGTAGCGGGCGAGGATGAACAATGTGTAGTCGATGCCGACGGCGAGACCGATCATCGAGGCCAGGATCGTGGCTGAGGAGTCGACCTCCAGGAACGCTGTCATCGCCGTGACGCCGGTCAGACCCAGAGCCACGCCGAAGACGGCGCTGAAGATCGGCATGCCGGCGGCGACGAGCGAGCCGAAGGTCAGCACGAGCACGACGAGGGCAACGGCGAGCCCGATGGCCTCGGAGGCGAGGCCGAGCTCCGGCACGCCGGTGGTACCGGGACCGTTGGCCTCGACCTCGAGGCCGGACTCGCGGGCCTCGGCCATGACCTCATCGAGCGCCTCGAGGGTGGTGGGCTCGACGTCGGCGGAGCTCTCGACGTCCCACTCGAAGGTGATGATGCCGGTACGCCGGTCCTCGCTGAGCGGGGAGAGCGCGGCGGCGTCGGCGCGGGACTGCTCCAGGCCGGCCTCGTCAGCGCCGGCGGCCTGGGCGGCCCCGACGAGCTGTTCCTCGATGGCGGCGGCCTGCTTCACCGGTCCCACGATCTGGGGCTGCTCGGGCTGCTGTGGCAGCGCGGCGAGGTCGGCGTTGAGGTCGGCAATCGCCTGGCGCCAGCGGGGCTGGTCCAGCGTCGCGCCGTCCGGGGCCTGCACCACGACGTTGACGTTGGCGGCGTCGAAGGCGCTCTCGGAGCCGACGAAGAGCTCGGACTGAAGGTCGGCCGCCTCCTCCGAGGGGATCCCGGGGATGGTGAAGTTCTCGCTCAGCGGCTTGGAGAAGGCCGCGGCGAACGCGCCGAGCGCGATCAGCAGGACCAGCCAGCCGGCGATGAAGCGCGGCCAGTGGCGGAACGCGGTAATGCCGAGGCGGTGGAGCAGGGTGGCCATCGAGTCTCTCCTGGGTGGTGATCGGTCTGACGATCAGGTCTGGTCAGTCGGGCGGTGCGGCGGCTGGGCGGCGCGGTCTCGGCAGAGGGGCGGTGCGCCAGGTCGGGAAGTCGGGAGGCGGTCAGGTGAAGAGCTCTCCGGCCAGGCGAAGGTGGTCGGTGAACAACTCGGCGAGCTCGGGGTCGTCGGGACCGCCCTGGCTGAAGGACTCCAGCGCGGCGTCGAAGACCGCGATGAGCAGGGCGACCGCGAGCCGGGCGCGGACCGCGCCGAAGTCGGGACCCTCGCGCTCGAGGACCAGGCCGACGATCTGCTCGGCCACCTCCTCGAAACGCTCGTGGATCACGGTGAGGAGCCGGGGCGATGAGGTGAGGACGCTGCGGCGCAGCCGCGCGGACTCGCGGTCGATCGTCTGGGTGGCGAGCAGGGGCCGCGTGAGCTCACCGAGGTCGTCCACCAGGCGGCTGTGCGGCCCGCCGGCGCGGAACGCCTCCGCCACGGGGGCGAGCTCCGGGGAGGAGAACTGCGGCGGCTCGGCGCCGCCGAGCACGGCGTCGACCTTGCTGGGGAAGTAGTTGAACAGGGTGCGGCGCGAGACCTCCGCCTGCTCGGCCAGCTCATCCATCGTGAAGCCGTCGAAGCCGGCCTCCAGGCACAGCCGCTGCGCGCAGCGCACGATGCGCCGCCGCGTCTGCTCCTGCTTCTGCACCCGCCCCCCGAGGGCGCGCGCTGCACTGATGGCCATGGAGTGCATTCTGCACTATGCGTTCAAGGGTGCAAAAATGTGAGGGCGGTCACAGAGCACGCGGACCGACCGGGTGTGGCGGTCCCGGCCGCCCGCACACGAGGTCGTAGCCGTGGACGGGTCGTTGTGGTCGTGGGTGAGTTGCCGGTAACCGCGACCCGGGCAGAGAGTGGCGAGGTGACCCCGACCGCCGGCCGAGCAGCCACCACGTCGTCGTACTCGATCACCATGCGCCTGCACACCGCGCCCGACCACGGCGTGGTCGGCCGGGTGGCCACTGCGATCTCGGAGGTCGGCGGGATCGTCACCGGCATCGACGTCGCGGAGTCGAGCCACGAGCGGCTCGTCGTCGACGTGACCTGCTCGGCCGCCGACGCCGAGCACGCCGAGCGGCTCCAGGCGGCGGCCGCCGCGCAGCCCGGCGTGACGGTGCACAAGACCAGCGACCGGGTCTTCCTGCTGCACATCGGCGGCAAGATCGAGGTCTCCTCCAAGGTGCCGCTGCGCAACCGCGACGACCTGTCGATGGCCTACACCCCCGGCGTCGGGCGGGTCAGCCTGGCGCTGGCCGAGCACCCCGAGGACGTGCGGCGGCTGACGGTGAAGGGCAACTCCGTGGCGGTCGTGACCGACGGCTCGGCGGTGCTCGGGCTCGGCAACATCGGTCCCGGTGCCGCGCTCCCGGTGATGGAGGGCAAGGCGGCACTGTTCAAGCGGTTCGCCGACATCGACGCCTGGCCGATCTGCCTGGACTCCCAGGACACCGACGAGATCGTGCGCGCGGTGCAGCTGATCGCCCCCGGCTTCGGCGGCATCAACCTCGAGGACATCGCCGCGCCGCGCTGCTTCGAGATCGAGCGCCGGCTGCGCGAGACCCTCGACATCCCGGTCTTCCACGACGACCAGCACGGCACCGCGATCGTCGTCATGGCCGCGCTCACCAACGCCCTGCGCGTCGTCGGCAAGGACCTCGGCTCGGTCCGCGCGGTGGTCGCGGGTGCCGGTGCTGCGGGCACGGCCATCGTCACGCTCATGATCGCCGCCGGGGTCACCGACGTCGTGGTCTTCGACAAGGAGGGCTGCCTCTCCGCCGACGACGAGACGCTGCCGCCCGCCAAGGCCCAGCTGGCCGCCGTCACCAACCCCCGTCGCGTCCGCGGCGACCTGCGTGCCGCCCTCGACGGCGCCGACGTGTTCATCGGCGTCTCGGCCCCCGGCGTGCTCCAGGCCGAGTGGATCGCCGACATGGCCGAGCAGCCGGTCGTCTTCGCCCTGGCCAACCCCGACCCGGAGGTCGACCCCGCCGAGGCGGCGCAGTACGCCGCGGTCGTGGCGTCCGGCCGCTCGGACTACCCCAACCAGATCAACAACGTGCTGGCCTTCCCCGGCGTCTTCCGGGGCCTGCTCGACGCCCGCGCCACCGACGTCACCGTCGACATGATGCTGCGCGCGGCCGCCGCGATCGCCGGCGTCGTCACCGACGACCAGCTCAACCCGGACTTCATCATCCCGAGCGTGTTCCACCCCGACGTCCCTACCGCGGTCGCCACCGCGATCCGGGAGGGCTGAGGGCGAGCTCGGCGGTGCTCAGCCCGCCGCGTCGGCGCGCCACTCCTCGGGCGCCCGGACGAGCACCCGGCGCTCCAGCGCGCGGGCGGCGTCGCTGCGCAGCTGCGCGCGGACGGTGACGGCGTACGGACCCTCGCGGAGCAGCAGGCTCCCCTCCCACGCACCGTCGTCGGTCGCCTGCGGCGTCCAGACCTGCGCCGTCGCGCCACCGCGCAGGGTCCGCACCACCCCACGCGCGTCCTCGCCGTGGAGGTCGTCGAGGAACCGCACGGCCGGCTTCCGGGCGGTGACCTCGCTGTAGGTGACCGCGACGGGACGACCGCCGATGCTCTGCTTGCAGGTCCACATGGCCGGGCGGGTGTAGGTCGGGTTGCGCTCGAGCTCGTCGACGCAGTCGACCTGGTCGGGCCGGAAGGAGGGGAACACCCGGGTGAGGCCGTCGGTGCCCCGCGGGCGCACGCACTGCTCCGGAGCATCGACCTCCTCGCCGTCCCAGCAGGTCACGGAGCCGGTCGCCGAGGCGGGTTCGGTCTCCCCGAGGAGCAGCCGGCCGCCCACCCCGCCGGTGACCGCGAGCCCGACCAGGAGCGGCAGCACGACCAGCACGGTGCGTCGCGCACCGGGACGGGAGGCGCCCCGCGGGCTCTCGTCGAGCACGGTGTCGTCGCGCACCAGCGGGTCAGGGCCCGGGGGCTCCGCGTCCTGCGACCCGCGCACCGGTCTCACCCGGCCGCGTGGACGGCGTGCAGGGCGGCCCCCACGACGCCCGCCTTGTTGCGCAGGGTCGCCGGGATGATCTCGGTGTCGATGTCCAGCAGCGGGAGGAACTCCTCGGACCGCTTGCTGATGCCGCCACCGACGAGGAAGAGGTCGGGGGAGAAGAGCCGCTCGAGGTGGCGGTAGTAGTCCGTGAGCCGGGCCGCCCACTCCTCCATCGACAGCTCCTCGGTCTCGCGGGCCCGGTTGGAGGCCCGCTCCTCGGCCACGGCCGCCCCGGTGGACCCGCCGATGGCCCCGTCGACGAGCAGGTGGCCGAGCTCGGAGTTGGGCACGAGCACCCCGTCGTGGACCATCGCCGAGCCGATGCCGGTGCCCAGCGTGGTCAGGATGACCAGGCCGCGGTGGCCCGCGGCGGCGCCGTACCGCACCTCGGCGAGGCCGGCGGCGTCCGCGTCGTTGACGACGTGCACCTCCCGGCCGGTCGCCTCGCTGAACAGGGCGTCGGCGTCGACGCCGATCCAGGAGTCGTCGATGTTGGCCGCCGAGCCGACCACCCCGTGGCGGACGATCCCGGGGACCGTGACGCCGACCGGGCCGGTGGCCTCGGGGAACGCCGCCAGCAGCTCGACGAAGACCGCCGCCACCGCGTCCGGCGTGGCCGGGCGCGGGGTGGGGATGCGGACGCGCTCCGCCGCGAAGTCACCGGTGGCCAGGTCGACGGGGGCACCCTTGATGCCGGTGCCGCCGAAGTCGATGCCGAGGGGAGGAGGAGCACTCATCGGGTCCATCCCACCCCCACCGGCGCCGCGGGGGCAACCGTCTCCCCCGCACGGGGACCTTCGCGCGACCACCGGGCTGGACCAGTGACCAAGGTCCCTGGTGGCCGCCCGCGGGGTGCGCAGCCTGGTGCCATGTCCTACGGGGTCCTCGGCTCGCGTGCCGGCCACCTGCTGGTGGAGACGCTCCGCGGCGCCGGCACGAGCCGGAGCGACGCGGCCCTCCAGGCCTTCCTGCTGGCACGGGGGCCGGTGTGGGTGCAGGGGCGCCTGACGCTGACGGCCCTGCACGCCACCTTCGTCCCGCACCGGGTGGGCGCGGGTGCCGGCACGCTCACGCTGGACCTGGCCGACGTGGTCGGGGTCGAGCTGGGCGGCGGCGTGGTGCAACGGTCGGTGGGGCTGCGCACGGCGAGCCACGTCGCGCGGTTCCGCTGCCTGGGAGCCCTCGCGCTGGCCGAGCAGGCGGCCCGGGCCGTCGGCGCGGCCCGGCGTACGGCCCGGAAGCGGTGAGGGGTCGGCCCACGGACGGAGAGATTTACAAACACATACCTCTTGTCAACCTGCTTGACATTCTCTATCCTCTTGTCAAGCAGATGAGGTGACGCCCGTCACCGCAGGAGGTGGAGATGTCCGAGACGATCCCGAACAGCACGGTCCCCGCGGGGTCGACCGAGGCCTGGAAGGACAAGAAGCGCTACCTGTGGCTGATCGGCCTGGTGGTGCCGTCCCTGGCGTTCCTCGCCGTCGGTCTGTACGCCGCCACCGACTGGACCGTGTGGCTGTGGATCGGTCCGATCGTGATCCTGGGCGTCGTCCCCGCGATCGACCTGGTCGCCGGTCTCGACCGCTCCAACCCGCCCGACGACGCGATCGAGGCGCTGGAGAACGACAAGTACTACCGGTGGGTGACCTACCTCTTCCTGCCGATCCAGTACGCCGGGTTCGTCGCCGCGATGTACCTCATCGCCGGCGGCACGCCTTTCGGCATGGAGGAGCTCAGCACCCTCGGCAAGCTGGGCCTGGCCGTCTCCATCGGCTGCATCGGCGGCATCGGCATCAACACCGCCCACGAGCTGGGACACAAGCGCGAGGCCAACGAGCGCTGGCTGGCCAAGATCGCGCTGGCGCAGGTCTTCTACGGCCACTTCTACATCGAGCACAACCGCGGCCACCACGTCCGCGTCGCCACCCCCGAGGACCCTGCCTCGAGCCGGATGGGCGAGAACTTCTACCAGTTCTGGCCGCGCACCGTCGCCGGGTCGCTCAAGAGCGCCTGGGAGCTGGAGGCCAAGCGCTACCAGCGCAAGAAGACCCACCCGTTCCACCTCGGCAACGACGTGCTCAACGCCTGGCTGATGTCGGTCGTGCTCTGGGGTGCGCTGGTGGTCTGGCTCGGCCCCTCGATCCTGCCCTTCCTCGTGGTGCAGGCGGTCATCGGCTTCTCGCTGCTCGAGGTCGTCAACTACATGGAGCACTACGGGATGCTGCGCCAGAAGGTCGGCTCCGGCGAGCGCCAGCGCTACGAGCGGGTCGACCCCTCGCACTCGTGGAACTCCAACAACATCGCCACCAACGTGCTGCTCTACCACCTGCAGCGCCACAGCGACCACCACGCCAACCCGACCCGGCGCTACCAGACGCTGCGCGACTTCGAGGAGAGCCCCGTGCTGCCCACCGGGTACGCCGGCATGATCGTCCTGGCCCTGGTCCCGCCGCTCTTCCGCCGGGTCATGGACCAGCGGGTGCTCGCCCACTTCGACGGCGACCTGACGCGGGCCAACCTCAGCCCGCGCAAGCGCGACAAGATCCTCGCGAAGTACCCGCCGCCGGTCCGCGAGCAGGCCCCCACCGCCGCCGAGGTGGCTGCCGCGGCTGCCGCCGCCGCGCAGGCCGACGAGGTGCTGGCCGCCCGCTGCCCGGGCTGCTCCTACACCTACGAGGTCGCCGTGGGCAACGAGCTCGAGGGCTTCGCCGCCGGCACCGCCTGGAAGGACATCCCCGACGACTGGTGCTGCCCCGACTGCGGCGTGCGCGAGAAGGTCGACTTCGTCCCGCTGAGCCCGAGCGAGGTCTCCTGATGGCGCGCATCGTCGCCGACCTGGGGAAGTGCGAGGGCCTGGGCATGTGCGAGGCGATGGCCTCGGACTACTTCGAGGTCCGTGAGGACGACGACGGCGTGGAGATGGTCCACGTCCTCACCGAGGACGTCCCCGAGCCCGATCGCGCGCACGTCCACGCCGCCACACAGGCCTGCCCCGTGCTGGCCCTGAGCCTGGTCGACTGACCCTGGCGCCCCGCACCACCACCGCCCCGCCGTACGACGCCGTGCCCTCGCTCACGCTCAGCCACCCAGTTCCTAGACTGGGCCGCGTGAGCGAGGGAGCGGCGACGATGCGGGAGCGTGTCGTCGACGCCGCCGTGCGGCTGACCGGCGAGGTCGGCTGGTCGCAGGTCACCATGGCCCGCCTCGCGGAGGTCGTCGGGGTCTCCCGGCAGACCGTCTACAACGAGGTCGGCACCAAGTCCGGTCTCGCCGAGGCGATGATCCTGCGCGAGCTCGACCGCTTCCTCGGCGTGGTCACCGAGGCCTTCGACGCCCACCCCGACGACCTGGTCGCCGCGATCCGCACCTCCGCCGAGCACGTCCTCGAGCACGCCCAGGGCAACGACCTGCTGCACGCGGTCGTCTCGGCCACCCACGGCGCCGACACCGAGCTGCTGCCGCTGCTCACCACGCACGCCGAGTCCCTGCTCGTCGCGGCCAAGGCCGTCATCGCCGAGCGGATCGTCCCCTACGACGTGCCCATCGCCGGGGAGCACCTCGACGCCGCCATCGACATGGTCGTGCGGGTCGTCCTCTCCCACGTCATGCAGCCCTCGGCCCCCCCGGCGCAGACCGCCGAGTCGATCGCCTGGATCGCCGCCCGGGTCCTGGGGTAGGTCGTCGGAAGGTTCATCGGCCGGCCGATGAACCTTGCCGTTGGACGATGACCTTCCATCGGCCGGGGGCAAGGTCTGTCGGCCGGCCGATGAACCTTGCCCAGCTCAGGCGGCGGCCCGCGCCCGGGACAGCTCGAGGGCCTCGGTGAAGGCGCGGGTGACGTACGGCGGGACGGGGAGCCCCTTGTCGCGGGCCCACAACAGCTCCATCTCGACCCGGGCGATCTGGGCGGTGAAGTCGGAGTCCTCGTCGTTGTGCAGGGTGCGCATGACGTCGCCGAAGTCGGCCAGCTGCTCGGGGTTGTTGGCGCCGACCGGGGAGAAGGAGAGGCGCCTCATCAGCCGCACGAGGAAGCGCTGCCAGGGCGCCAGCTCGGACCACAGGCCCCGGGCGGAGAGCTGGTAGAAGGCGTAGTGCCCCGGCTCCTGGCGCTTGATCGGGGCGATGACGGTCTCGGCAATGGCGGTCTCGCCCATCTCGCGGACCCCGTCGTGGAGCAGGTTGTAGGCCAGCACCGCGGAGCGCTCGGTGGCCATGCCGGTGACGTAGTAGAGCATCCGGCACACGTCCTGGAAGGGGCCGAGGTGCGCGAGGGCGCCGAGCACCTTCAGCTTCAGCCCGATCGAGTCGAGGTCGGCGTCCGCGGGCGGGCGGCCGAGCTGGACCTGGAGGGCGTCGAGGATCCGGCCGTGCTGGATCTCCTGCGGCTGCCAGACGTCGCGGTAGAAGAAGACGTCCACCTCGGGCGGGTCCGGCAGCATCGTGGTGAGCTCGAGGACGTTGCGGTCGACCTCGAGCTCCACGCGCGCCATGTAGTCGAGGACGTGCCCGAACCGCGCCTCGAAGGCCAGCGGGTCCCGCACGGTCAGGTCGACGGCGTCCAGCGGGATGGGCGGGTGCTCCTCGCCCAGGCGGGCGACGTGCTCGACCAGGCGGTCGGCTGAGGTGGCGGGCACGGCGCCCACCCTAGGCGTGCGCGAGCAGTCAGGTCGGACGATCACCTGTGGCGTTCGTCGCCGCCGCCTACCCTGGATGTGAGGCAGACCAGGGGAGGACCGTGCGCGTGCGGCGACCAGGACCCACCGCCGGACCGTTCCGCGGCCCGGCGGCGATCCGTGCTGGCCTGGCCGCGTCCGTGGTCGGCGCGGTGTTCCTCGCCGCGTGCAGTGCGGGTACGACGGCGACCGACGACCCCCAGGCAGCCGGCACCGAGGGGGGCGGGAGCGGCGGCGCGGCCGGGCAGCCCTCGGCCCAGCCGAGCGTGGCCGGGCTCGACCCGGCGTACGCCGTCGAGCCGCCGGGGCGGTTCAAGAGCCTCCCCCGCACCGCCGACATCGTCGTGCAGGCGCAGGACACGATCGACGAGGAGACCCTGGCCGCCATCGAGCGGATGAAGGGCGTGGAGGCCGTCGAGCAGCTGAGCCTGCTGCAGGTGTCGGTGGAGAACCGGGTGCTCAACCTGGCCGCGGTCGACCCCGCGACCTACCGCCGCTACGCGCCCGGAGAGCTCCCGCAGAACCAGGAGGTCTGGGACCGGATCGCCGCCGGCGAGCTGGCCGTCGGCAAGGCCGTGGCCAAGCGGCTGCCCTTCGACGACGACGACTTCGTGGAGCTGACCACCGAGGTGCCGAAGATCCACCTCGGTGTCATGGCGCCCCAGATCACCAACGCCGTCGACGCGGTCGTGAACGAGAAGTGGGGCGAGGCGCTCGGCGCCACCCCCGGCAACGCGCTGCTGATCTCCACCGGCCTCGCGGCCCCCGACGTGGTCGTGGAGCCGCTCACCGAGATGCTCCCGAAGGACACCTCGGTCGAGCGTCTCGACGCGGTCGCCCGCTACGGCCTGGACCCCGACGCCGTGCAGACCGCGCAGGTCGTGGGCTCGCTGGCCGAGGCGATCGGCGTCTTCACCTATCGCCCGATCGGCGGCGGGCGGATCGCGCCCGACCCGGCGTGGGTGCGGGCCAACATCAGCACCCAGCCGGTGCCGATCCTGGGCAGCGTCACCTGCAACAACGCGATCTTCCCGCAGCTGCGCGCCGCCCTGGAGGAGATCGTGCAGCGCGGGCTGGCCGACGAGATCAACCCCGACGAGTACGCCGGGTGCTACTACCCCCGCTTCATCGCCGGCACCACGACGCTGTCCAACCACTCCTTCGGCACCGCCCTGGACTTCAACGTCCCCGGCAACCTGCGCGGGACCGTCGGGGAGATGGACCGCACCGTGGTCTCGATCTTCAAGAAGTGGGGCTTCGCCTGGGGCGGCGACTGGTCCTACACCGATCCCATGCACTTCGAGATGGCGCGGATCGTCAGGCCGGGCTGAGGGCGGCCGCCACCTCCACCGCGACCCTGCCCATCGTGGTCCGCGCGCGGACGGGGTCCTCGGTGAGGAAGTAGTGGTCGGTGCGCGGGGTGACGTCGTGCCACACCTCGACGCCGGCCTCGCGCAGCCGTCGCGCGTAGGCGTCGCCGTCGCGGCGCAGGGTGTCCCGCTCGGCGGTCATGACCAGCGCGCGGGGCAGGCCGGTGAGGTCCTCGGCCAGCAGCGGCGAGGCGTACGGCGAGCGCCGCGACGCCGCGTCGGGGAAGTAGGCCCGGCGCACGAGCGCCCGCAGCGACGGGCTGATCTGGCCGGTGCCGCCAGGGACGTCGGTCGCGAGGTCGAGCGCCGGCACGCCCAGCACCTGCAGCCGTGGCGGGAACGAGCCGGTGTCCCGGGCCATCAGGCACACCGCGGCGGCCATGCCCCCGCCGGAGGAGAAGCCGCCGACCGAGACCGGACCCTGGCCGGCCGCCCACGCGGCGACGTCGTGCGCCTCCTCCTGGGCCTGCGGGAACACGGCGTACGGCGCGGTGTGGAAGTCCACGTTGAGCACCCGCACGCCGGCGGTCGCGGCGAGGTAGCGGCACCACCAGTCGTCCATGAACGGGTGGCGCATCAGCCACGCCCCGCCGTGCAGGTGCACGTGCGACGGGCCGCCGTCCCCCCAGGCCGGCGGCTCGTAGGACCACGCCGTGACGTTGCCGTGCCGGGTGGGCACCCGCAGCCGGGTCGGCCGGGGCAGGTCGGACCCCGCGAAGCGCAGCCCCTCGCCGTACCGCACCGTCCAGCGGGCGGTGTGGTGCATCAGGGTCACGCTGAACCGGTCCGACACCCTCACCCCCGCTGTTCGGAGCGGGCGGGCCGATAGGTTGGCCCGCATGCGAGCCGTGCAGGTCGTCGAGACCACCGGACCCGAGCACCTGCAGGTGCGCGAGGTCCCCGACCCGCGGCCGGGAGGGGGCGAGGTGCTCGTCGAGGTGCACAGCGTCGGGGTGTCCTTCCCCGACCTGCTGCTCTCGCGGGGGGAGTACCAGCTCAAGCCCGAGCCGCCCTTCACCCTCGGTGTCGACGTCGCGGGCGTCGTCCTCAGCGCGCCCGAGGACTCCGGGCTCGCGGCCGGCGACCGGGTCGCGGCGGTGGGCCCGTACGGCGGCGCCTCCGAGCTCGCCGCCTTCCACCCGGACGCGGTCTTCGCGCTGCCCGACGCGCTGTCCTTCGACGAGGGCGCGGCGCTGCCGATGAACTACCTCACCGCTCAGTTCGCCCTCGACGAGCGGGCCGGGCTGCGCGAGGGCGAGACCGTGCTGGTGCACGGCGCGGCCGGCGGTGTGGGCACCGCCTCGATCCAGGTGGCGCGAGGCATGGGCGCGCGGGTGGTCGCGGTCTGCTCGACGCAGGAGAAGTGCGACTACGCGAAGGCGGCCGGGGCGGACGAGGCCGTGCTGCTCGAGGGCTTCCGCGACTCGGTCGGCGCCCTGACCGAAGGGATCGGTGTCGACGTGGTCGTCGACGTCGTGGGCGGGCCGGCCTTCACCGACTCGCTGCGCTCGCTCGCCCCCCAGGGCCGGCTGCTCGTCGTCGGCTTCGCCGCCGGCGCAGGCATCCCCGAGGTCAAGGTCAACCGGCTGCTGCTCAACAACGTCGACGTCCGCGGGGTCGGCTGGGGCGCCTACGCCATGGTGCGGCCCGGGTACATGAAGCGGCAGTGGGAGGCGCTGCTGCCGATGGTGGAGTCCGGTGTCGTGAAGCCGCCGATCGGTGCGACGTACGCCCTCGAGGAGATGGGCAGCGCGCTGGTCGACATGGACCAGCGGCGCACCCTGGGCAAGTCGGTCGTGCACGTGCGGGAGGCCCGGCAGTGAGCGACCACGACCACCCGCACGACCACGAGCACGAGCACGGCGAGGACGAGGAGCTGCCGAGCGGGGAGAAGGTGCGCCGGGCCGGGCACATCGTCCTCGACGCGGTCGTCGCCTCGGACCTCGGCGGCGACGACGCGGAGGCGGCCGAGGCCGCGCTGGAGCTGGTCTTCTCCCACCTGCTGGAGATCGACGCCATCGAGCTGCTCCTCGACGAGGAGGCCCAGGAGTTCGAGCTGGACATCTCGCCCCTCATCGGCGGCACCCTGCTCGTCGTACGCCGGCTCGTCGCCGAGCTCGCCGCCCGGGACGGGGTGGACGAGGAGGCGGTCGTGATGTCGGTGCGGGCGGCGCTGGACGCGGCTGCGGCGGGGTAGGTCGCTCCGGTCGGGTGGCCCCGCGGGCTAGGGTCGCCGTCGTGAGCATCCTCGACGACGCCCGCGCGGGCATGGACCCGGCCGTCCGACCCCAGGACGACCTCTTCGGACACGTCAACGGCCGCTGGCTCGCGGAGACCGAGATCCCCTCGGACCGCTCGAGCTGGGGTCCCTTCGTGCAGCTGGCCGACGAGGCCGAGCAGCACGTGCGCGCGATCATCGAGGAGCTCGCCGCGGCCGACGCCGCGACCATGACCGAGGAGGCCCGCAAGATCGGCGACCTCTACGCCTCGTTCATGGACACCGACGCCATCGACGCCAAGGGCCTGCGCCCGGTGCAGCCGTTGGTCGACGCGGTGGGTGCCCTGCGCGACCTGCGCGACCTGGCCGCCTTCCTCGGCGAGCTCGAGCGGGTCGGCGGCCACGGGGTCTTCGGGTCCTACGTCGACACCGACGACAAGGACTCCGACCGCTACCTCGTCAACCTCGTCCAGGGCGGCCTCGGGCTGCCCGACGAGTCGTACTACCGCGAGGACAAGCACGCCGAGACGCGTGAGAAGTACGTCGCCTACCTCACCCGCCTGCTCGAGCTCGGCGGCACCGGGGCCGACTGGCTGGGCGACCCGGGCGAGGCGGCGCGCACGGTGCTCGACATCGACACCCGGATCGCGGCCGGCCACTGGGAGCGCGCGGAGACCCGCGACGTGCAGAAGACCTACAACCTGCACACCCTCGAGCAGCTGCGCACCCTGCTGCCCGCCTTCGACCTCGACGTCTACGTCACCAACCTCTCCGCCGGGAAGCGCACCGCCGAGGACCTGCTGGCCGAGGTCAACGTGCGCCAGCCGTCGTTCTTCGCCGGCCTCTCGCAGGTGCTCGCCGAGGTCCCGCTCGACCAGTGGCGCCCGTGGCTGCTGACCCGCGTGCTGCGGTCGGCGGCGCCGTACCTCACCGACGACCTGGTCGAGACCAACTTCGACTTCTACGGCCGCACCCTCAACGGCACCCCCGAGCTGCGGGCGCGGTGGAAGCGCGGCGTCGCGCTGGTCGAGGGCGCGCTGGGCGAGGCGGTCGGCAAGGAGTACGTCGCGCGGCACTTCCCCCCGACCTCCAAGGCGATGATGGAGGAGCTGGTCGCCAACCTGCTCGCGGCCTACCGCCAGTCCATCGAGGCGCTCGACTGGATGACCGAGGAGACCAAGCTCCGCGCGTACGAGAAGCTCGAGACCTTCCGGCCCAAGATCGGCTACCCCGACACCTTCCGCGACTACTCGGCGCTCCAGGTGCGCCCCGACGACCTGATGGGCAACGTGGCCGCGGCCTCGGCGTTCGAGACCGACCGCCAGCTGGCCAAGATCGGCTCGCCGGTCGACCGCGACGAGTGGCACATGCTGCCGCAGACGGTGAACGCCTACTACAACCCCGGCACCAACGAGATCTGCTTCCCCGCGGGCATCCTGCAGAAGCCGTTCTTCTCCCCCGACGCCCACCCGGCGGAGAACTACGGCGGCATCGGCGCGGTCATCGGCCACGAGGTCGGCCACGGCTTCGACGACCAGGGTGCGCAGTTCGACCCGCTGGGCAACCTGCGCGACTGGTGGACCCCGGCCGACAAGGCCGCCTTCGAGGAGAAGTCCAAGAAGCTCGTCGAGCAGTACGACGGGTTCGAACCGCGCGCGCTGCCCGGCGAGAAGGTCAACGGGCAGCTGACCGTCGGTGAGAACATCGGCGACCTCGGCGGCCTCACCATCGGGCACAAGGCCTACGTCATCTCCACCGACGGCACCGCGACGATCGAGGACCGGCGCACCCTGTTCATGAACTGGGCCTACGTCTGGCGCACCAAGCGCCGCCCGGAGCAGGAGCGGCAGTACCTCACCATCGACCCGCACTCGCCGCCGGAGTTCCGCGCCAACATCGTGCGCAACCTCGACGAGTTCCACGAGGTCTTCGAGACCGCGCCCGGCGACGGGCTGTGGCTGGACCCGCAGGAGCGCGTCCGGATCTGGTGAGGAGGACGCGCCAGCGGACTCCTCGATGGTGGTCGAGCAAGCGGCGCGACTGAGGGACGAAGTCGCGACCCGCGTGTCGAGACCCAGTCGCCCGTCCGGTCAGTCGGCGGGGTCCGCCACCTGGTCGGGCGCGCTCCCTGGACCCACCGACCGGTCCTCGGCGCGAGCCAGCCCGCGCGCGGTGCCGAGCAGCAGCGCGGCGACGGCCAGGGGCGCGACAGCACCGAGCGTCCACGGCAGGTCGCCCCTCGCGACGCCCCAGCCGGTGAGCCCGAGGCCGAGCAGCGCCACCGCCGCCGGCACCGGGGCGAGACGTCGGGCCGTGCGCGGGGTGTCCCCGAGCCACAGCGGCGCGAGGGCCAGCACGCCCATCGGCAGGGCGAGCATGCCGACAGCGAGCGGCAGGAAGACACCCAGCACCTGCTCGGGGGCCTCGAGGGGTGCGGTCAGGAAGAAGACGGCCAGCGACAGGAGGCCCAGGCCCAGCCCGAGTCCGACCAGCCCGCCGCGCCGGACCTGTGCGCGACGGGGCGGAGCCATGGCCGCACCCTAGGTCGGTGGTCGGAGCAGTGGGTACTCAGCCCGCGAGCGGCGCCTGGTGCGCGGCGGCCGCGCCGTGGACGAGCGCGGCCATCCGGGGGAAGCCGCGCAGCAGCGAGTCCAGGTCGCGCGGGGTCATGACGCACACGGTGAGGGGGGTCAGGGCGGTCGCCGACGCCGTACGACGGCGGCGACGGTCGAGGACCGCGAGCTCGCCCACGACCTCGCCGGGGCCCAGCACGGCGAGCAGGTCGCCGTCGTGGCTCACGGCGACCGAGCCCTCGACCAGCAGGAAGGCCTGGCTCTCGTAGGCGCCCTCGGTGGTGAGGGTGGCGCCCGTGGGGAGGGTGACGACGTCCATGAGGGCGGCCATCCGGCGCAGCTGGCGCGAGGAGCAGCCGGCGAGCGCGGGGATGGTGCGCAGCAGGTGCTCGGTGGAGCGGGCGGTGCCCGGGATGCTGGTCATGGGGACTCCTGGGGGGTGGGGGAGAGTCGACCGTACTGTCGGTATGTATCGAGCGTACTCCGGGTATGTGAACTCTCAACTCCGATCGGGTGAGGGTCGGGGTGAGCCTCCCCGCACCTGTGGAGGAGGTCGCCGGCCCGTCGGCGGGCACTGGTAGACACGCACCCATGGCTCCCCACCCAGCGATGCTCGACCGCACCGCCGCCCGCGCGTCCGCCGAGGCGCACCTGCGCGCGCTCGTCGGCACCAGGGAGAGGCAGAGCGACGCGGTCCTGCGCGAGGACCAGTGGGCCGCGATCGAGGCGCTGGCCGTCGACCGCCGTCGCGCGCTGGTGGTGCAGCGCACCGGCTGGGGCAAGTCGGCGGTCTACTTCGTGGCCACGCTGCTGCTCCGCGAGGCCGGTGCCGGGCCGACCGTCATCGTCAGCCCGCTGCTCGCCCTCATGCGCAACCAGATCGCCGCCGCCGAGCGCGCGGGCATCCGCGCGGTGACCATCAACTCCACCAACATGGGCGAGTGGGAGCCGGTGCACGACCAGATCGCGGCCGGCGAGGTCGACGTGCTGCTGGTCAGCCCGGAGCGCCTCAACAACCCCGGCTTCCGCGACGAGGTGCTGCCCCGGCTGGCCGCCACCTGCGGCCTGCTGGTGGTCGACGAGGCGCACTGCATCTCCGACTGGGGCCACGACTTCCGCCCCGACTACCGCCGCATCCGCACCCTGCTGGAGGACCTGCCCGAGGGCATCCCGGTCCTCGCCACCACCGCCACCGCCAACTCCCGGGTGACCGAGGACGTCGCCGGCCAGCTCGGCTCGCTGCGCGACGGCGAGGTGCTGACCCTGCGGGGCACCCTGGACCGCGAGTCCCTCCGCCTCGGCGTCGTCCACCTCAAGACAGCCGACCAGCGGCTCGCCTGGCTGGCCGACCACCTGGCCGAGCAGCCCGGCTCGGGCATCGTCTACTGCCTCACCGTGGCCGCGACCCAGGAGGTCGCCGACTACCTCCGATCCCGCGGGCACGACGTCGCGGCGTACTCCGGCCAGACCGAGGCCACCGAGCGGCAGGCGCTCGAGGCCGACCTGGCCGCTGGCCGGGTCAAGGCGCTGGTCGCGACGAGCGCGCTGGGGATGGGCTTCGACGCCAGTCTCGGCTTCGTCGTCAACCTCGGGTCGCCCAGCTCCCCGGTCGCCTACTACCAGCAGGTCGGCCGTGCCGGTCGTGGCCTCGACGCGCGCAGCGAGTCCGCGACGGTGGTGCTGCTGCCGGCCGTCGAGGACCGCGACATCTGGGCCTACTTCGCCTCGCTGTCCTTCCCGCGCGAGGAGCAGGTGCGCGAGACGCTCGCCGTGCTCGCCGAGGAGGGCCGCCCGATGAGCACGGCCGCGCTGGAGACCCGCGTGGAGCTGAGCCGCACCCGGCTCGAGACGATGCTGAAGGTCCTCGACGTGGACGGCGCAGTGCGGCGCGTCAAGGGCGGCTGGGAGGCGACCGGCCGTCCCTGGGAGTACGACGCCGCCCGCTACGAGCGGGTCCGCGAGGCCCGGGAGCGCGAGCAGCAGGCGATGCTGGAGTACCTCCGCACCGACCGGTGCCGGATGCTCTTCCTGCGCGAGCAGCTGGACGACCCCGAGGCAGCGCCGTGCGGGCGTTGCGACAACTGCGGCGGGCTGTCGCTCTCGACGGAGGTCTCGGCGGCGGCGGTGACCGAGGCCCAGGAGCGGCTGGCCCGCCCCGGCGTGCTCCTGCCCCCGCGCAAGATGTGGCCCACCGGGCTCGACCGTCTCGGGATGGACCTGCGGGGCAAGGTCGCCGAGCAGGCCCTCGAGGGCCGGGCCGTGGCACGGCTGACCGACCTCGGCTACGGCCAGGCGCTGCGCGAGCTCTTCCGCGAGGGCACCCCCGACGGCCCCGTGCCGGTGCCGCTCGTCCAGGCGGTGATCGAGGTGCTCGGTGACTGGCGTCCCGAGGTCGACGCGGTCGTCGAGGTCGAGTCGGCCTCCCGGCCCGAGCTCGTGGGCTCGCTGGCCGACGGGCTCTCGCGCTACCTCCAGGTGCCGCTGCTGGGTCGCTGGGCCGTGCTGGACCCCGAGGTCCCGCCCGGTCGCGGCCAGGCCAACTCCGCGCAGCGGGTCGCCGCGGTCTCCCGACGCAGCGGCCTCGAGGCCGAGCCCGGGGCGCTCGAGGGTCGCCGGGTCCTGCTCGTCGACGACCTGCTCGACACCGGGTGGTCCACGACGCTGGCCGCGCGGGCGGTGCTGCGCGCCGGGGCGGTCTCGGTGCAGCCGCTGGTGCTGGCTGTGCGGGCCTGAGGCGGCTGCGAGCGCCGGTGACCCCGCGGCGGCGGTACCGTCGCGGCATGGCTCGGGACCGACGTACGACGACCGTGCTCGCGCTCGTGGCGCTGCTGCTGGGCGGGGTGACCGGCTGCTCCGACGACGCCGTCGGCGCCGAGGAGGCGACCCCGCAGTCGCTGGCAGCGGCGGCGCTCGCGCACTACGACGCGCCGCTCGTGGCCGCGGCGCCGATCTTCGGCGACGAGCGGTTGCGGCGCGGCGACCTGGCCGTCGAGCTGGCCTTCGACCGGTCCGAAGGCGACAACACCCACGTGCGCGTGGTGGTCTCCGACCGGCTTCCGTACGGCCGCGACGACGAGGACCCGTGCGCCGGGCCGTGGAAGTGCCAGGACGTCGGCACCGACGAGGTCGCGGGGACCCTCCTCTACGAGGCGGGCTACCCCGAGGAGGACCCGGGGGTGGTCCTCGCCTGGTCCGAGCGCGGAGACGGGGTCGTGTGGGCCTACGCCTACGGCCCCTTCATCGCACCCGACGACGAGGGCGGCCCGGACGAGGAGGCCACGGCCCTGGGCGACGCGCTCGCGGCGATCGTGACGGACCCCGCGGTCGGACGGCGCACGAGCGCGGGCTACGACGAGGGCGGCCAGGAGCTGTGCGGCAGCGGGGACTGGCTGGAGTGGTACGGCCAGGGCAACGGCTCGCCGCGGCCGGAGGACTTCCGCGACTGGTGCGCGGAGGACTAGAACACGTTCTAGCGGGCCGCTAGCCTCCCGGCATGACGCCTGCGCACCGCGACACGCCGATCCGGGTCCTGCAGTGGACCACCGGCAACATCGGGCGCCGCTCGCTGCACGCGATCCTGGCCCGGCCCGACCTGGAGCTCGCCGGGGTCTTCGCCTTCGGCGGTGACAAGGTCGGTCGCGACGCCGCCGAGCTGTGCGGCTGGCCGGAGCCGACGGGCGTCCTGGCCACCGACGACGTGGACGCCCTGCTCTCGACCGGCGCGGACGCGTGCGTCTACAACCCGCTCTGGCCCGACCTCGACCACCTGTGCGCGCTGCTCGCCGCCGGCATCGACGTGTGCACGAGCGCGGCCTGGATCACCGGCGGCAAGCAGTCGCCCGCGGACCTGGACCGGGTCCGGGCCGCCTGCGAGGCGGGTGGGTCGACGATCTTCGGCAGCGGCGCGCACCCCGGCATGACCAACATGGTCGCGATGGTGCTCTCGGGCGCCTGCGAGCGGGTCGAGGAGGTGCGGATCACCGAGAGCGTCGACTGCTCGACGTACGAGAGCGCCGGCACCCAGAGCGCGATGGGCTTCGGCAAGCCGCTCGACACCCCCGGGCTGGAGGAGTCGGTGCGGGTGGAGAGCGAGGTCTTCGCCGAGTCCGCGGCGATGATGGCCGACGCCATGGGCGTGACCCTGGACCGGCTGACCTTCGACGTCACCTTCACCGAGGCCACCGGCCACACCGACCTGGGGTTCATGGAGATCCCCGAGGGCACCGTCGGGGGCGTGATGGGCTACCACCGCGGCTGGGTCGGGGAGCGCAACGTGGTGAGCGTCGGCTTCAACTGGACCATGGGCGACCACGTCGTCCCGCCCAAGCCGCTGGCCCACGGGCACGTCGTCCAGGTCTTCGGCGTGCCCAACATGCGTACCGTCATCTCCTGCCTGCCGCCGCGCGACTGGGCCGAGGAGGGCTTCATGGGGCTCGGGATGATCTACACCGCGATGCCGGTGGTCAACGCGCTGCCGCTGGTCGTCGCCGCGCCGCCGGGCATCGTGACGCTGGCCGACCTGCCGCCGGTGACGGGGCGCGTCTACTGACCTCCGACCTGCGGACGTCATCCGCAGCGCAGAAGCGGACATCCCGTCCGTATGACGTCCCCGGCGGGGCGGGCTGGGACGTCATACGCCCCGCAGTGAGGGACCTCCCGCCCGCATGACGTCCCCGGCGGGCCGGTGTCAGGCGCCGACGACCTGCTCGATGGCGGTGACCAGTCGCGGGTCCTGCGGCTCGACACCGGGGCGGAAGCGCGAGATCACCGTGCCGTCGGCGGCGACGAGGAACTTCTCGAAGTTCCACTGCACGTCGCCGGCCTCGCCCTGCTCGTCGGGGGTGCCGGCCAGCTCGGCGTACAGCGGGTGGCGGCCCTCGCCGTTGACCTCGATCTTCTCGGTCATCGGGAAGGTGACGCCGTACGTCGCCGAGCAGAACTCCTGGATCTCCTCCGCGCTGCCCGGCTCCTGGCCCATGAACTGGTTGCAGGGCAGGCCGACGACGGTGAAGCCGCGCTCGCCGTAGGTCTCCTGGAGCTGCTCGAGCCCGGTGTACTGCGGGGTCAGGCCGCACTTGGAGGCGACGTTGACCAGCAGGGCCGGCTTGCCGCCGGTGATCTCGCCGAGGGTGGCGGGGGTGCCGTCGAGTCGTGCGATCGGCAGGTCGAGTAGTTCAGTGCCCATGGCCGTGAGCGTAGCCACGCCCTGCCAGCCCCGGGGGCGGGGTGTGCAGGCACGCTCGTGCGGGCAGGACACCGCCCATGATCGACGTGCTCTGGGGTGTCGGGGGGATGACGGCACTGCTGCTCATCGCCGTGCTGTGCTCGAGCGACCGCCGCGCCATCCGGCCGCGCACCGTGCTCGCCGCGCTGCTGCTGCAGGTCGGCTTCGGCATCCTCGTCCTGTCGTGGTCGGTCGGCGGCCGGGCCCTCGAGGCGACCTCGAGCGGCGTGCAGGCGGTGATCGACTCCTCCGGCGAGGGCATCGGCTTCCTGTTCGGGCCGGTGCTGCCCGCCGAGGACCAGGGCACTGTCGTGGCCTTCCAGGTGCTGCCGGTGATCATCTTCTTCGCCTCGCTGACCGCGGTGCTCTACCACCTCGGCGTGCTGCAGCGCGTCGTCCAGGTGCTCGGCGGGGGCCTCGGCCGGCTGCTCGGCACCGGCCGCGAGGAGTCGGTCAACGCCGCGGCCAACATCTTCGTCGGCCAGACCGAGGCGCCCCTGGTCATCAAGCCGTACGTCGCCGGGCTGTCGCGCTCGGCGCTCTTCGCCGTCATGGTCGGCGGGCTCTCCACCGTCGCCGGCTCGGTGCTCGTGGGCTACTCGCTGCTCGGCGCGGAGCTCGACTACCTCATCGCGGCGTCCTTCATGGCCGCGCCCGGGGCGCTGCTGATGGCCAAGATCATCATGCCCGAGCCGCGGGGGGAGGAGGCTGGCGCTGGGTCTGCTTCAGGGTCCGCGGCTGGATCCGCGGCTGGGTCCGCCGCTGGGTCTGCCGCGCCCGAGCGCGAGGTCGCGGCCGGCTGGGAGGCTGCCGTGGCGCCCGCCGACGAGTCCCGCGGGGAGGCGGGCGCTGCTCGGGGCGGGTCGACGACGTCGTACGACGAGGGCGACCCGGTCGGGGAGGCGTCGCCGGAGCGGGCGCGCAACGTCATCGACGCCGCCGCGAACGGAGCGGCCGACGGGCTGCGGCTGGCGCTGACGATCGGCGCGATGCTGCTGGCCTTCATCTCCCTCATCGCGCTCGTGAACCTGCTGGTCGGCGGGATCGGCGGCTGGTTCGGTGCCGAGGACCTCACCGTCGAGCAGGTGCTGGGCTACGTCTTCGCGCCGGTCATGGCGCTGATCGGCGTGCCGTGGAACGAGGCGGTCGAGGCGGGCAGCTTCGTGGGGCAGAAGATCGTGCTCAACGAGTTCGTGGCGTTCGCCGACTTCGGGCCGGTGGCCGGTGAGTACTCCAAGAAGTCCGCCGCCATCATCACCTTCGCCCTCACCGGCTTCGCCAACCTCGGCTCGCTCGGCATCCTGCTGGGCGGCCTCGGCGGCATCGCCCCCGAGCGGCGCGGGGACATCGCCTCCCTCGGGCTGCGGGCGATCCTGGCCGCCACGCTGGCGAACCTGATGAGTGCTGCGATCGCGGGCATCCTGATCGGCTGAGGGGTCGGGCCGGGACTACCCCGCGCGACCCCGGGAACCTCCTGTCGGCGTCGGTCGTTAGCGTCGGGTCAGCCCCGACCCAGGGGTGGAGCAGCAGCGCCGTCGAGGGAGGTCGCCCGTGGGGTTCGTGCCCGTCACCGGTACCGCGACCTTCCGCCCCGCGGTGCCGCCGCGCGACTCGGTGGTGGAGTTCGTCGACGAGCGGCGCACCGTGGCGCTGCCGGTCCGGGCCGCGATCCCGGTGCTGACCAAGGCGCACTCCCGCGACGACCTCGACCCCAGCGTCGCGCTGCTCAGCGGCGCCGCCCTGCTGGGCATGCGGCTGGTCGCGGCCGGCTCGTTCGAGCCCGCACCGGTCGAGGACGGCAGCCCGCCGTCGTGGCGGGTCAGCGAGCTGAGCGCCCAGGACGAGGACCGCGTGCGGATGCTCGCCCGCTCCCGTGCCGCCGACGGCTGGGCGGTCGAGGAGGCCGAGGCGGTCGTGCGGGCCGTGCTCGACGCGGTGGCCGACGCCGTGCCGCGGGGCGCGCCGGTCGCCGGGTCCCGGGTCGCCGCGGCGCGTCCGGCCGTTCCCCGCCCGGCCGCCGACGGCGTACGACGGGGGGCGGGGCGGGACGCGGCGGCGACCTTCCAGGAGCGGTTGCAGCAGCGGCTCGCGCGGCACCGTGACACCAGCGCGCTACCGCACCTGGTGACGGTGTCGCTGCGGGTCGAGGCCGACGAGGAGGAGCTCGTCGCGGGCTCGGTGCGCCTGGTGCTTCAGGTCCACGACGAGCGCGACCCGCTGCACCTGGCGGACGCGGCATCGCTGTGGCTGGACGAGCCGGAGGTGCACGGGTTCGGCGACCGGGCCCGCACCCACGCCACGATCGCGCTGCGGGCGGCGGCCGAGGCCTGGCCGGTGCTCGACCGGTTCCTGGAGCTGAGGGTCCCCGACCAGCTGACCCTGGACGCCGAGGAGATCGCGGACCTGCTCGAGCACGGGGTCGGTGCGCTGGCCGCGCGCGGCGTCGACGTGCTGTGGCCGCGGGCGCTGGGCCGCGACCTGACGACGCGCGCGGTCCTCGACACCGCGCCCCGGCGCGGCCAGGCGCAGGAGGCGCCGCTGCAGACCGGGCTGCTGACCCCCGACGCGGTCTTCGCGTTCTCGTGGGAGGTCGCGCTCGGCGGCGACCCGCTGACGGGCGAGGAGATGGCCCAGCTGGCGAGCGCGGCGGCGCCGATCATGAAGCTGCGTGGCGCCTGGACCGTCGTGGACCCGAGCGTGGCGCGCAAGGCGCGCAAGCGGCTGGTGCGCGAGGTCCGGCCCGCCGAGGCGGTGGCCGCCGCGCTGTCCGGCGTCGCGACCCTCGGCGGGGCGGCCGGTGACGAGCCCGCGCAGGTCGTGGTCGGGGCCTCCCTGCTCCGCGTGCGCGAGCGGCTGCTGGCGGCCGCAAGCCGCGAGCCGGTCGACCCGCCGGCCGCGCTGCAGGCGACCCTGCGCGACTACCAGCGCCACGGCCTCACCTGGCTCAGCGACCTGACCGGCCTGGGGCTCGGCGCCTGCCTCGCCGACGACATGGGTCTCGGCAAGACCCTGACCCTCATCGCCCTGCACCTGCGCCGGGCCGAGGCGGCCCGCGCCGAGGGTCGCCGACCGGCCCCCACGCTGGTCGTCTGCCCGACCTCGCTGCTCGGCAACTGGGAGGCGGAGGTGCGGAAGTTCGCGCCCGGGGTGCCGGTGCGGCGCTTCCACGGCGGCACGCGGTCGCTGGCCGGGCTGGGGGCCGCGGGTCCCGACGCCGAGCCCGACCTGCTCACGGCGAGCGAGGACGGGTCCGGCGGGGCGCCGGTCGACGACCCGGGCTTCGTGCTGACGACGTACGGCACGATGCGCGTGGACACGACGGGGTCCGGCGGCGCCGGCGGCTCGGAGCTGGCCGCCGTGCCGTGGGGGCTGGTCGTGGCCGACGAGGCCCAGCACGTGAAGAACTCCCGCTCCTCCACCGCCCGCGGGCTGCGCTCGATCCCGTACGGTGCGCGCGTGGCGCTGACCGGCACGCCGGTCGAGAACGACCTCACCGAGCTGTGGTCGATCCTCGACTGGTGCGTGCCCGGGCTGCTCGGCAGCCGGCAGGCGTTCCGGCGGGTGTGGGCGTCCCCGATCGAGGCGGGTGTCGACCCGGAGGTGACCACGCGGTTCGCCGACCTGATCGGCCCGTTCCTGCTGCGCCGGCGCAAGTCCGACCCCGGCATCGCGCCGGAGCTGCCGCCCAAGACCGAGACCGACCACCCGCTGTCGCTGACCCGCGAGCAGGTGGTGCTCTACGAGGCGTTCGTGCGCGAGACGATGGAGCGGATCGAGCGCGCCGACGAGCACGCCCGCCGCGGCCTCGTGCTCTCGCTGCTCACCGGGTGCAAGCAGATCTGCAACCACCCGGCGCACTTCCTCAAGCAGGGCGGCGGGCGGATCGCGGGGCGCTCGGAGAAGATCGACCTGCTCGACGAGCTGCTCGGCACGGTCCTGGCCGAGGACGGCGCGGCGCTGGTCTTCACGCAGTACGTCGAGATGGCCCGCCTCGTCGCCCGGCACCTCACCCATGCCGGGATCCCGCACCAGCTGCTGCACGGCGGCACCCCGGTGCGCGAGCGCGAGGCGATGGTGCGGCGATTCCAGTCCGACGGCGAGGACCGGGTGCCGGTCTTCCTGCTCTCGCTCAAGGCCGGCGGCACCGGGCTCAACCTGACCCGCGCCGAGCACGTCATCCACCTCGACCGCTGGTGGAACCCCGCCGTCGAGGACCAGGCCACCGACCGCGCCTACCGGATCGGCCAGACCCGCCCGGTGCAGGTGCACCGGATGGTCACCCGCGGCACGATCGAGGAGCGGGTCGGGCTGCTGCTCGACCGCAAGCGCGCGCTCGCCGACGCCGTGCTCGGGCGCGGGGAGGCGGCGCTCACCGAGCTCAGCGACGCCGAGCTCCGCGACCTGGTCACGCTGCGGCCCGAGCCGCTCGGGTGACGGCCGTGAGCGGGGAGCCGGTGGCCGTCACGCACCCCCGGCTGCCCGCGCGCACCCGCACGGCTCGCGCGACGAGCTGGTGGGGGCGCGCCTGGGTGCGGGCCGTCGAGGAGGCGGCGTACGCCGAGGAGGACCTCGTCGCCGCACGCCGGCTGGCCCGCGCCGCGAAGGTCGGCGGGATCCGGGTCGAGCAGGGCCGGGCCTGGGCCGCGGTCGAGGACGCCGGCGGGCTCTGGGCGGCCGACGTCGTCGTACCCGTGCTCGACGACGACCTCGCCGACGCCCTCGTCGAGGCCGTCGCCGCCGCTGCCGGGCGGATCACGTCGCTGCTGGCCGGTGACCTCCCGTACGAGCTGGTCGAGCACGCCGAGGAGGCCGGCGTCGAGCTCCTGCCGTACGGCGGGGAGCTGGTCGCCTCCTGCACCTGCGACGCCTGGGTCGACCCGTGCGTCCACGCGCTCGCGCTGCTCCAGCAGGTCGGGTGGCTGCTGGAGGCGGACCCGTTCGTGCTGCTGCACCTGCGGGGGCTGCCGCGCGAGGAGCTGCTGGCGCGGCTGCACGCGCTGGGGCCCGCCTCGGCCGGCGGCCCCGCGGCCGAACCCGCCGCCCCGGACGACCCGGACCTCGACGCGGCACTCGACGCCGCCGCCCGGGCAGCCCGGTTCCTCGAGCGGCTTGAGGCCGGGGATCCTGCGGTCGAGCACCTGCTGTGACGGGTGGTGCTGGTGGGAGGTGTGTGGGGGGTGGAGGTGTGAGTTTCAGCGGGGGGCCGCTGAACCTTCGGCGCGGGGCGCCCCGGGGTGTGTGAGTTTCAGCGGGGGGCCGCTGGACCTCACGGTCCGCCGCTGCACCTGCGTGCGGGTGCCGTGAGTTTCAGCGGGGGGCCGCTGAACCTCACACCCGTACCGTGGTGGGGATGACCCTCCACCTCGACCACCGCTTCGCCGACGCCCTGCCCGAGCTCGCGCTCGACTGGCGGGCGGAGGCGGCGCCGGAGCCCCGGCTGCTGGCGCTGGACGAGGGGCTGGCGACCGAGCTCGGCCTCGACCCGGCCGTGCTGAGGACCCCCGACGGGCTGCGCCTGCTCACCGGTGAGCGGCCGCCGGAGGGCGTGCGGCCGGTGGCGCAGGGGTACGCCGGGCACCAGTTCGGCGGGTACTCCCCGCGCCTCGGCGACGGCCGCGCCCTGCTCCTCGGCGAGCTCACCACTCCCGACGGTCGGCTGCTCGACCTGCACCTCAAGGGCTCCGGCCGCACCCCCTGGTCGCGTGGCGGCGACGGCCTGGCCGTGGTCGGCCCGATGCTGCGCGAGCACCTGGTCTCCGCGGCGATGCACGCCCTGGGCATCCCGACCACGCGCAGCCTCGGCGTCGTCGGCACCGGTCGGGTCGTCCAGCGCGAGGCCCCCATGCCCGGGGCGGTGCTCGCGCGGGTCGCGGCTAGTCACCTGCGGGTCGGGACGGTGCAGTACGCCGCCGCGCACGACGCCCAGCAGGCGGCGCAGCGCGCGGCCGCGTCCGGCGGTGCGGCCCGGGACGTCACGGCAGGCGTCGCCGCGGCCGACCACGACGGGCTCCTCGCCCGGGTCGTGACCTTCGCCGCCGAGCGGCACCACCCCGAGGTCCTCGACGCCGACGTCCCGGCGCTTGCGCTGCTCGAGCGGGTCGTGGAGGTGCAGGCCCGGTTGGTCGCGCGGTGGATGTCGGTCGGCTTCGTCCACGGCGTCATGAACACCGACAACGTGACGCTCTCCGGCGAGACCATCGACTACGGCCCGTGCGCGTTCCTCGACGGGTTCGACCAGGCCGCGGTCTTCAGCTCCATCGACACCCAGGGCCGCTACGCGTTCGGCCAGCAGCCCGCGGTCATGCAGTGGAACCTCACCCGCCTCGCGGAGGGCCTGCTGCCGCTCGTCACGGCGGCGAGCGGCGACCAGGACGAGGCGATCGCGCGGTGCGTGGAGGTCCTGGAGCGCTTCCCGGCGCTCTACGGGGAGGAGTACGCCGCCCTGCTGGCCGCGAAGATCGGGCTGCCGCCCGCCGTCTCGGCCGGGCTCGACCCGGTCACCCGGACCGACCTCGTCGGCGACCTGCTCTCGGTCATGGCCGGGGCCCGGGTCGACCACACCGGCTTCTTCCGCGACCTCGCCCGGGAGCTGCGGGGCCGGGGGACCCCTGCGCGCGACCGGGTGCTCGACCTGCCGGCGTACGACGCCTGGGCCGAGCGGTGGCGGGCCCTGGGCCCCGACCCCGACGCGATGGACCGGGTCAACCCCGTCCACGTCCCCCGCAACCACCTGCTCCAGGCCGCGCTCGACGCCGCCGACACCGGTGACCTCGCGCCGTTCGATCGCATGCTCGAGGTCGTCACCCACCCGTACGACGAGCGTCCGGAGTGGGCGGAGTACGCGCTGCCCGATCCCGCGGGCGGGCCGTTCGTGACGTACTGCGGCACCTGAGCGGGGGTACTCCGAATCATTTCTGATGCTGGGCACGCGGCGAGCATCACTTCTGATTCGGACTACCCGGCCGCAGCCCCCGCCCCCACCGGCACCCCGAGAGCCCCGAGCGCCATCGAGCGCAGCACCTCGCGCATCTGGTCGTCGGGCAGCAGGCCGGAGTGGGGGGTGGAGTTGATCAGCCCGAAGGCGACGTGGGCCATGGAGCGGGCGCGGTCGAGGCCGAGGTCGGGGTGGAGCAGCCGCAGCTGGTCGGCCCAGACGTCGACGTAGGCCCGCTGGGTGCGCCGGACCTCCTCGCGCGCCTCGGCCGGGAGCGAGGACCAGTCGCGGTCCTGGACGACGATGAGCGGTCGCCGCTCGAGGGCGAAGCCGACGTGGTGGTCGACCAGGGCGGCCAGCGCAGCGGCCGGGTCGGGGGCCGAGGCCACGCACGCCCGTCCGCCGTCGAGCAGCCAGCGGCTGATCGAGACCAGCATCTCCGCGAGCACGGCGTCCTTGGACGCGAAGTGCTTGTAGAGCGCCGGCCCGGAGATCCCGCAGGCCGCCCCGAGGTCGGCCACCGAGACGCCGTGGAACCCCCGCGCGGCGAAGAGCTCCGCCGCGGTATCGAGGATCTGCTGGCGCCGGCTCACCGGCCCAGACTAGGACGCGGGGTCAGCGGTCGCTCATTGCTCGTCACCGGCGCCGAGCCGCTCGAGGAGCCGATCCGCGTACAGCGAGGAGGAGAGCGACACCACGACGGCCACGCCGAGGGTGCCGCCGAACCCGCGGGTGGGTGTCGTCGACCGCGGAGCCGACGCGGGCTCGGGCGGGCGGGAGGACCTCGGCACGAACGTCGCGGTCATCGGCCACTGCCACCAGCCCGACCGGCACCCCGGCCGCGACCGTGAGCAGGCGCTGGCCGACGCCCTCGCCCACGTGTCCCGCGCGCTCGGCCCCAGACCTCCCTCGGGTGACCGGGCGGCCCGCCCGAAACCCTGCCGATCCTGGAGCGATCGCCGATCATGGACCCATGTCCGGGGGGAGCAGGCGGTCCCGGCGTGCGTCGGCGCTGATCGCCACGTGCGCCGCGCTCGCCGCGACCGGCGGCTGGCACGCGGCTCGGACCGCGGGCGTCGAGGAGACGGCGGCCGGCCCCTCCGGTACGACGCCGGCGGCCCGTCCCGTCTCGACGGCGTCGCCGTGGCCGACCCCGGAGCCGTCCGCGACCGCTCCGACGTTCCCCGCGACGGCGCCCACCGGCACCCCGTCCAGCGCCCCCGCCCGCACCTGCGCCCCTGACACACCGCCGGTCGACCCCGACGCCACGGCCGCCGCTCGGTGCGCGGCCGAGACCCTCGATCGCTGGTTGGCCGACGGGGCGACCGCGGTCGGGCAGCAGGTCAACATCTCCGACGACCGCTGGGACGCCCCGCTGCGCGCGTGGCGGGCCGGCTCGCCCGCGGTGGTCGGCTTCGACCTCGACGAGCTGGTGGACGCAGCCCGTCGCGGCCAGGACCGCACCGAGGACCTCGCCCTGCTCGCCGAGGACGGGGCACTGCTGACCGCCTCCTGGCACGCCCGCAACCCGTGGACCGGTGGGAACTCCTTCGACCGCACCGGCTCCGAGCGGCTCGCCGAGCTGCTGGACCCCGACACCCGTGCGGCGCAGAGGTTCGCGGCGGACTGGGCCGAGGCGCTGGCCCTGCTGGCCCCGCTCCAGGAGCGCGGGGTGGCCGTCGTGCTGCGCCCGCTGCACGAGGCGGGCGGGAGCTGGTTCTGGTGGGGCCGCCCCGACCCGACGACGTACCGCGCCCTCTTCGCCCAGCTCCAGCAACAGGCCGCCGACGCCGGGTTGCACCACCTGCTGTGGTCCTACGGCGCGGCGGTGCGCACCTGGGAGGGCGTCGACGAGCCGCGCTCGCTGCTGCCCGACGCCGTCGACCTCGTGGGCCTGGACACCTACGACTGCGAGACCGTCCACCCCGACTGCGGCGGCCGCGGCTCCGAGGAGCTGGCCGTCGACGAGGTCGACCTCACGGGGTACGCCGAGCTGGCCGCCGCCGCCCCGCGCGCGGCCCTCACCGAGGTCGGCCCGGCGCACTCGCCCGACGGCGACTGGGACCCCGCCGTCATCACCCGCACCCTGCGCACGCGGGGCCTGCCCGCGGCGTACGCGCTCCTGTGGTTCGACGACGCCGCCGGGCGCAAGCAGCTCTCCTCGCTGCGGGGCGGTCGGGCGTGGCTGGACTCGTGCCCGGGCGGGGTGTGCCCGGTGCGCTGAGTCCGGATACTCCGCATCAGAAGTGATCCCGGGCGCGCGCTGAGCATCAGATGTGATTCGGACTATCCGCCGCCTGGCGCCCCCGGTTAACGATCGCTAACCTGGCGCGGTGAGCACCCAGACAGCCCCGCCGGACCTGAGGAGCCTGGTCGCGCAGCTGCGTGAGCGGCTGGCGCAGGTGCGCCGGGGCGGCAGCGAGGCCGCGCGCGAGAAGCACATCAGCCGCGGGAAGCTGCTGGTCCGCGACCGGGTCGACCGGCTGCTCGACCCGGGCAGCCCGTTCCTCGAGCTGAGCCCGCTGGCGGCGTACGGGATGTACGGCGCGCCGGGGGAGACCCCCGTGCCGAGCGCGGGCGTGGTCGGCGGGATCGGGCGCATCCACGGCCGCGAGTGCGTGGTCGTCGCCAACGACGCCACCGTCAAGGGCGGCACGTACTACCCGATGACGGTCAAGAAGCACCTGCGCGCGCAGACGATCGCCGCCGAGAACAACCTGCCGTGCATCTACCTCGTCGACTCCGGCGGCGCCTTCCTGCCGATGCAGGACGAGGTCTTCCCCGACCGCGAGCACTTCGGCCGGATCTTCTTCAACCAGGCCACCATGTCCGCCCGCGGCATCCCGCAGATCGCCTCAGTGATGGGCTCCTGCACCGCCGGCGGCGCCTACGTGCCGGCGATGTCCGACGAGACCGTGATCGTCAAGGAGCAGGGCACGATCTTCCTCGGCGGCCCACCGCTGGTGAAGGCCGCGACCGGCGAGGTCGTCACGGCCGAGGAGCTCGGTGGCGGCGAGGTGCATGCGCGGCGCTCCGGTGTCGTCGACCACCTCGCCGAGGACGACGCGCACGCGCTCGCGATCGTCCGCGGCATCGTCGACACGTTCTCCCGGCCCACCACGCCCCCGCCGTGGACCACACGCGAGGTCGAGGAGCCCCTCGAGGACCCCGAGTCCATCTACGACGTCGTCCCCGCCGACGTCCGCACCCCCTACGACGTCCGCGACGTCATCCGCCGCGTCGTGGACGGCAGCAGGTTCCAGGAGTTCAAGCAGCTCTACGGCGAGACGCTGATCTGCGGCTTCGCGCACGTGTGGGGCCACCCGGTCGGCATCGTCGCCAACAACGGCATCCTCTTCAGCGAGTCCGCGCTCAAGGGCGCGCACTTCGTGGAGCTGTGCAACCAGCGCGGCATCCCGCTGGTGTTCCTGCAGAACATCTCCGGTTTCATGGTCGGGCGCGAGTACGAGAACAACGGCATCGCCCGCGACGGCGCCAAGCTCGTCACCGCGGTCGCCTGCTCGGTGGTGCCCAAGCTCACCGTCGTGATCGGCGGCTCGTACGGCGCCGGCAACTACGGCATGTGCGGGCGCGCCTACGACCCGCGGTTCCTGTGGATGTGGCCCAACGCGCGGATCTCCGTCATGGGTGGCGAGCAGGCGGCGAGCGTCCTCGCGACCGTCGCCGGCCGGCCCGACGACGAGGAGTTCAAGGCCCCGATCCGCGCGCAGTACGAGGAGCAGGGCTCGCCCTACTACGCCACCGCCCGGCTGTGGGACGACGGGATCATCGATCCCGTCGACACCCGCCGGGTGCTGGGCATGGCCCTCTCCGCCGCCGCGAACGCCCCGGTCGCGGACCCCTCCTACGGCATCTTCCGGATGTGAACCGATGACCCAGCACACCCTCCTCATCGCCAACCGCGGCGAGATCGTCCTGCGCGTCATGCGCACGGCGACCCGCCTCGGCATCCGCACGGTCGCGGTGTTCACCGAGCCCGACGCCCACGCGCTGCACGTCCGCGCAGCCGACGACGCGGTCCAGGTGCCGTCCTACCTCGACGTCGAGGCGATCGTCGCGGCCGCGGTGGCGACCGGCGCACAGGCCGTCCACCCGGGCTACGGCTTCCTCTCCGAGCGCGCGCCCTTCGCGCGAGCCCTCGAGGCGGCGGGCATCCGGCTGGTCGGCCCGAGCGCGGAGGTCATCGACCTCATGGGCCGCAAGGACGCCGCCCGCGAGGTCGCCGAGCGCGCCGGGGTGCCGGTCGTGCCCTCGTACGACCCCGGCGCCGACCCGACCACCTTCACCTTCCCGGTCCTGGTGAAGGCCGCGGCCGGCGGCGGCGGCAAGGGCATGCGGGTGGTGCGCGAGGCGGGGGAGTACGCCGAGGCGATCGCCGCGGCACGCCGCGAGGCCGCCAAGGCGTTCGGCGACGACGCGATGCTCGTGGAGCGGTACGTCGAGCGCGGCCGACACGTCGAGGTGCAAGTGGTGGGCGACGACCACGGCGGCGTCGTGCACCTCTTCGAGCGCGACTGCTCGGCCCAGCGCCGGCACCAGAAGGTGCTCGAGGAGGCGCCCGCGCCCGGCATCACCGCCGAGCTGCGGCACCGCATCACCAGCGCCGCGGTCGACCTGGCCCGGGAGGTCGGCTACTCGGGCGCCGGGACCGTGGAGTTCCTCCTCGACACGCAGTCCGACGACTTCTACTTCCTGGAGATGAACACCCGTCTCCAGGTCGAGCACCCCGTCACCGAGGCGATCTGCGGCGGCGTCGACCTGGTCGAGGAGCAGCTGCGCGTCGCCGAGGGGCACCCGCTGTCGCTGGAGCAGGGCGACCTGGTCATCCACGGCCACGCGATCGAGGCGCGCGTCTACGCCGAGGACCCGTACGCCGGGTTCTTCCCGCAGGCCGGCACCGCCTCGATCGTGCGCTGGCCGAGCGGCGCCGGCGTGCGGGTCGACCACGCGCTGGAGTCCGGCCAGGTCGTCTCCACGAGCTTCGACCCGATGCTCGGCAAGGTCGTCGTGCACGCCCCGGACCGCGAGGCCGCCCGGCTGGCCCTGGTCGACGCCCTCGACCGCACCGCCGTGCTCGGCCTGACGACCAACACCGGCTTCCTGCGCGCGCTGGCCGCCAGCGACGCCTTCCGCGACGTCGGCGCCCCCGGGGGGCTGGACACCGCGTGGCTGGACCGGGTCGACATCCCGACCGAGCTGCCCGCACCGACCGAGGACCTGCCGCGGGTGCTCGCCGCCTGGACCGCCGCGATGGTGCGCGCCTCCGACGGCCACGGCACGGCGTACGTCGCCGACGGGTTCCGCCTCGGTGCCGACCCGGCCCCGACGACCGTCGAGCTCGACCGGCCGGTCGTCGTGCACCGGCGACCCGACGGCACCGGCACGGTCGACGGGCTCGAGGTGCGCCAGCTCTCGGCCGCCGACCACGTCCTGGACCTGGTGGTCGACGGGCAGCGCGTCCGCGCGGTCGTCAACGCCCAGCTGGGCCTGGACGGCCGCGGCTCCGTCGACGTCGTCCACCGCGGCCAGCTCTTCCGGTTCACGCCGCCCGACCGGCTCGCCGGCCACGCCGACGACCACGACGGCGACCTGCTCGCACCCATGCCCGGCACCGTGCTCGACGTCCGGGTCGAGGCCGGCCAGCAGGTGCAGGAGGGCCAGGTGCTCGGCGTGCTCGAGGCGATGAAGATGGAGCTGGCGATGAAGGCGCCGTACTCCGGCACCGTCACCGTCGTCGACGCCGCCGTGGGACGGCAGGTGCCGCTGGGGCACGTGTTGTTCCACGTGGAACAGGCGGGGCAGGAGGGCACGGCGTGACCGGCGTGATCACCCGGGCGACGGCCGTCCCCGCGCCCGGGCTCCCGGGCCGCGTCACGGTCTACGAGGTCGGACCCCGCGACGGACTGCAGAACGAGAAGGCCGTCGTGCCGGTGGAGGTGAAGGAGGAGTTCGTCCGCCGGCTGCTGGCCGCCGGGCTCCCCGTCGTCGAGGCGACCAGCTTCGTGCACCCGAGGTGGGTCCCGCAGCTGGCCGACGCCGCCGAGCTGATGACCCGCCTGGGCGCCGACGGCCTCGACTGCCCCGTGCTCGTGCCCAACGAACGCGGCCTCGACCGCGCCCTGGAGCTCGGCCTACGCCACGTCGCGGTCTTCGCCAGCGCCACCGAGACCTTCGCCGCCAAGAACCTCAACCGCACCCTCGAGACCCAGTTCGCGATGTTCGAGCCGACCGTGGAGCGGGCCCTGGCGGCTGGCCTGGACGTCCGCGCCTACGTCTCGATGTGCTTCGGCGACCCCTGGGAGGGCCCCGTGGCCCCCGAGCAGGTCGTCACCGTCGGGCAGCGACTGCTGGCCATGGGCGCGACCCAGCTCAGCCTCGGCGACACGATCGGCGTCGGCACCGCCGGCCACGTCACCGCGCTCGTCGAGGCGTTCACCGCCGCGGGCACCCCGCTCGACCGGCTCGCGCTGCACTTCCACGACACCTACGGCCAGGCCCTCTCCAACGTCCAGGCCGGCCTGCGCGCCGGCGTGACGACGTACGACGCCAGCGCGGGCGGCCTCGGCGGCTGCCCCTACGCCGAGAGCGCGACCGGCAACCTCGCGACCGAGGACCTGGTCTGGTTGCTCGACGGCCTGGGCATCGAGCACGGGGTCGACCTCGACGCCCTCGTGGAGACCAGTGCGTGGATGGCTCGGCAGCTCGGTCGGCCCAGCCCCTCCGCGGTGGTCCGGGCGCTGGCACAATCCACCTCGTGACATCCCAGCGTCGGGTCTACCTGCACATCGGTGCGCCGAAGACCGGCACCACCTACGTGCAGGACCGGCTCAGCCGCAACGCCAAGACGCTGGCCCAGCACGGCGTGCACTTCCCGAGCCGCTCCCCGCTGGTGAGCCCCGGGATGTTCCAGTTCCGCGCAGCGCTCGACCTGCTCGGCCAGGACTGGGGCGGCGACCCCGGCCACGCCGACGGCAACTGGGACGCCCTCGTGCGGCGGGTGCGGCGCACCCGCGGCAGCGTCATCGTCAGCCACGAGATCCTCGCCCCCGCACCCGCCGAGGCCGTCGCCCGGGCCAAGGCCGAGCTCGGTGCCGGCGACGACCTGCACGTCGTCTACGGCGTGCGCGACCTGGCCCGACAGCTCCCCGCGGCCTGGCAGGAGAGCATCAAGCAGGGCCGCAAGTGGACCTACCGCGGGTTCCTGCGCAAGGTCCGCACGGGCAAGCCGTGGTTCTACCGTGCCTTCGACGTGCCGGCCGTGCTCAGCACCTGGTCGGCGGGCCTGCCGCCGGAGAACGTCCACGTCGTCACCGTCCCGCAGTCCGGCACCGCCGGCCCCGACGAGCTGTGGCACCGCTTCTGCCGCGCCGTCTCCATCGACCCGGCCTGGGCGCCGGAGGAGTCTCGGCGCACCAACCCCTCGCTGGGGGTCGCCGAGGCCGCGCTCATCCGCCGGCTCAACAAGCGGCTGGGCCGCACGGTGCGCCGCGACGCGACGTACGACGACCTGGTCCGCGGCCTGCTCGCCGAGCAGGAGCTCGCCGGCCGCGAGAGCGCCAAGCTGCTGCTGCCCCCGGGCATGCACGACTGGGTCGAGGCCGAGTCCGCGCGCTGGGTCGAGTGGCTGGAGCAGAGCGGGGTCGACGTCATCGGCGACCTCGAGGACCTCCGCCCGCTCCCGACCCGCCGTGTCGACTACACCAACCCCGACAAGGTCACCTCCAAGGCCCAGCTCGCCGCCGCGCTCGACGCCCTCACCGTCATGACCCAGGAGGCGGCGCGGCGCGAGGACCCCGAGCAGCAGCTCACCCACCGCCTGCGCTCCGGCGTACGCCGGCTGCGCGAGTCGTGACCGGGGCGACCGGGCTGTCCCCGGGCCGCGGGACGTCATACGGACGGGACGTCCGCCCGTGCCGAGCGCATGACGTCCCGCGACGGGCGACCCGCCCCCGTCCGGAGACGTCATACGGCGGGCACGTCCGCCCGTGCCGAGCGCATGACGTCCCGTCGTCGAGGCCCCAGTGAGCGCCCCGGACCCGGGCGCCGCGCGCGCGACCGCCTGGGTCGCGCACCTGCGCGCCGGCGGCACCACCCCGTGGGCCGCGTGGACCGGCACCACCGACGGCCCGGCGCCGCGGGTGCTGCCCGGCGCCCAGCAGCTGGAGCTGTTGCGCCGCCTCAACGAGGTCGGTCCGGTGCCCGACGACCTCGCCGAGCGCGTCCTGGCGGCGAGCGCGGCCGGTCGCGGCCGTCCCGACCTGGAGCTGGTCGGCTCGCGGCCGCCCTCGGAGTTCGGCCCGCCGCCGGTCGACCCGGCCGACCTGCCGGCCGAGGAGCTGCTGCGGGTCGCCGCGCTGCTGCTGGCCGAGGACCTCGCTTCCGCCGACGCCGGACCAGGGGGCGACCCCGGCGCCGACGACCTGCGCCGGCTCGCCGCCGACGCCGCCCGCCGGGTGCGTCGCCGTGCCGCGTGGCGTCGACCCTGGCGCACCCGCTACCGCCTGGTCGGCGACCCCTGGCGCGCCGACGTCCTGCGTCGTGACCTGGTCGCCCGCGGTCGGCCGCCCGGCGGCCGCGGGGCGCTGGTGCTGGTGGTGGCCGACGACCTGGCCACGATGCTCGTCGACCTCTGGACCGACCGCTGCTTCTCCACCGGTGTCGCGGTCCCGGCGTGGGGCACCTGGCTGGACTCGCTGGCCGGGGCACGCCGGGTCGCGCGCGGCGCGGACCCCGCTGCCGTGGCCGCCCGCTGGGCGCGGGGCGTCGGCCGGGACCGGATCCGGATCGTCCTGGACGACCGGTCGCTGGCCGAGCTGCTCGGCGTGGACGCGCTCGCCGCGCGTCCGGTGCTGCCCGCGCACGCGGTCGAGCTGGCCCGGCTGGTCTCGGGCGCGCTCGGGCTGCTCGTCACCCCCGAGCCCGGCCGGCGGCTGATGCGCGAGGTGCTGCTGCCGCGGCTGCTGGAGCAGGCGGCCCGCACGGGCGGCCCGCCCCTCGGCGTACCTCCCGAGCACCACCGGTGGGTGCACCGCCGCTCACTGCGGCTGCGCGATGCGGTGCGCGCCGGTGACTACCCTGTGCTCGGCCAGGTCGAGGACCTGGTCAGCCGGCCGCGCGTCCTCGCCGCCCGCGCGCCCGCGCCCGCGCCCGCCGCGGTCGCGGACGAGCGGGTGCTCGCGCTCGCGGCCGACCTGCTGCTGGGTCGGACCGGGCCGGACGGGACAGCACAGGGGCACGCAGGACCGGACAGTGCAGGACCGGACAGGGCAGGACCGGACAGTGCAGGACCGGACAGGGCAGGACCGGACGGGGCAGGACCGGACCGGGCAGGACCGGACCGGGCACGACAGGAGGAGCAGGCGTGAGCGCGAAGGTCCTGCTGCACGTCGGCACCCCCAAGACCGGCACGTCCCACCTCCAGGACGTGCTCTTCCGCAACCGCGAGCGGCTCGAGCGGCACGGTGTGCTCTACCCCGCCGACCGGTTCGACGCGCACTTCCTCGCCGCCCTCGACCTGATGGCCCTGCCCTGGGGCGGGCTCCAGGCCGAGGCGATCGGCCGCTGGGACGCCCTGGCCGAGCAGGTCCGAGGCCACGGCGGCACCTCGATCATCAGCCACGAGATCCTCGCCACCGCCTCGCGCAGCCAGGTCGGCCGGGCGCTGTCCTCGCTGGCCCACGACGACGGCACCGAGGTGCACCTGGTGCTCTCGGTGCGCGACCTGGTGCGCCAGATCCCGGCCGAGTGGCAGGAGAACGTCAAGCACCGCAGCACGGTCTCCTACGAGGAGTTCCTCGCCCAGCTCCGCGACCCGGCGCGGTCCGGCCGGATCGCCAGCTGGTTCTGGGGCGTGCAGGAGATCCCCGACATCCTCGACCGGTGGGGCCACGAGCTGCCGCCCGAGCACGTCCACCTCGTCACCGTCCCCGCCCCCGGCGGGCCGCCGGACGTGCTCTGGCAGCGCTTCAGCTCCGTGTTCGGCCTCGACGGGCTCGACCTCGACCTCGAGGCCGAGCGCGCCAACCCCTCGCTCGGGGTCCCCGAGACCGCGCTGCTGCGTCGGATCAACCAGGCGGTCAACCCCGTCCTCGACCCGCCCGACTACCGCCCCCTGGTCCGCGAGCTGCTCGCCCACCAGACGCTCTCGCGGCGCACCCGCACGCCCCGGCTCGCGCTGCCCCCGGACCTGCACGAGTGGGCCCGCGACCTGGGCCGGCGGTGGAGCGAGGAGGTGCGCCGGCGCGGGTACGACGTCGTCGGGGACCTCGCCGACCTCGAGCCCGGTCCGCCGCCCGAGCACTGGGCCGACCCGGACTCACCGCGCGAGTCGCAGGTCGCCGGTGCGGCCGTCGAGGCGATCCGCGCGCTGCTGGTCGAGAACGCCCGCACCCGCTCCGAGGAGCAGCGGCTGGCCCACGAGCTCCACGAGGCCCGGGCCGCGCTGGACCGCGCGTACCTGCGCCCGTCGTACCGCGTCCGCGAGAAGCTCCTGCGCGGGGTGCGCCGCACCGCCGTCGGGCGCGGGCTGCACCGGGTCTACCGGCTGGCGCGCGGACGGAGCTCGCGACCGGCGTAGCGGCCGATCTTCCAGGTGGCGTAGCCGTCGGCGCCCATGCCGACCACGCCGCCGACGACCGGGACCCGGCGGCCCACGGTGACCGCGAGCCGCTTGCCGGTCATCCGCGCGATGATCTCCGTGCCCACCTGGGTGGCGATCGTGCGGTGCAGGGCCGGGTCGGCGACCGGTGCGGTGGCCAGGGCCATCGGGGGCGCGGGCAGGGTGCCCCGCTCCATCAGGGCGTCGACCTGGTCGGCGCCCAGCAGGCAGGCCATGATCGCGTTGCGCACCCGGGGGTCGGCCAGGTCGTAGCCGCGCAGGTGCGCGATCCCGGCGATCATCCGGCACTGGACCAGCGCGAGGCCGGTGATGTTGGCGGGGATGGCCACCGCCGCGGTCACCACGCCGCCGATGTTGGTGAGGAAGCCCTGCGCACCGGCGTACCGCACGTGGTTCTCCACCACCTCGTGCACCGCCTTCTCGACGTTGCCGCCCTGCTCGCGCAGCTGGGTCTCGGCGGCCTCCGCCGCGCCCGGCAGCGGTCCGACGCCGCGGATGGCACGCTCCAGGGCCTCGCGGACGAAGGTCTCGGTGATCCCGGGGGCGGCGCCGGCCACCTTGGGGGCCAGCTGACGGCCCACCAGGCCGGCGACGTTGCGGCTCCTGCTCACGGACCCTCCTGCTGCTGCTCGACCGCGCGTGAGGGGCGCGGGTGCTCGTGGTGTGCTCGTGCGGGGAGGGGGTGCTGCCCCTGCGGGCGATCCTACGAAGGGTGCGCTCACCCCCCGGGTGCAAGGGTGTGCCGCCGCGGCGGGCAGGGGCGTACGTTCAGGGGAATGCCCGTCGAGCCCCCCGCCACCGTGTGGACGTTCGGCGACCCCCGGAACTACGACGCGCTCGACGACCTGGTCGGCATCGGTGCGGACCTCGAGCCGGGGACCCTGCTGGCGGCCTACCGGCGCGGGCTCTTCCCCATGCCCTCGGGGCACCCCGGGGACCCGATGTACTGGTTCTGCCCGGTGTTGCGCGGCGTCCTGCCCCTCGACGGGCTGCACGTCTCGCGCTCGCTGCGCCGCTCCACCCGCGACTTCGAGTCGCGCGTCGACACCGCCTTCGAGGAGGTCGTCGCCGCGTGCGCCGACCCGAGGCGTGAGCAGGGCTGGATCGACGACGACATCCGCGAGGCCTACTGCGAGCTGCACCGCCTGGGCTGGGCGCACTCCGTCGAGACCTGGCAGGACGGGCGACTGGTCGGCGGCCTGTACGGCGTGGCCATCGGCGGCCTCTTCGCGGGCGAGTCGATGTTCCACCGGGTCACCGACGCCTCCAAGTCCGCCCTGGTCTCCCTCGTCGGGCTGCTCCACGACGAGCACGCCTCCCAGCGGCTGATCGACGTCCAGTGGCGCACCGACCACCTGGCCAGCCTCGGGGTCGTCGAGGTGCCCCGGTCGGCCTACCTCGCCCGGCTCGAGGTCGCCGTCGCCCTGCCCCTGCCGGCCGCCTTCGCGGGCTGACCCCCACCACCGCCGAGCCGTCAGCTCTGAACCGCCGAGCCGCCAGTTCTGAACCGCCGAGCCGTCGGTTCTGAACCGGCGAACCGTCGGTTGCTCCCCGCCGAGGCGTCCCTCCCGCATCGGCGGTGCCACCGTCCCGGGGCGTTCAGGTGCCTCTTGGGTCGGGATGGCACCGTCAGGGCCGCACCTGATGCACCTGATGCACCCGACGGAAGGTCCCCCGTGAAGCTCGCCCTCGTCCCGATCGCCCTGGTCCTCGGCCTGTCGCTGGCGGCCTGCGGCGCCGACGACTCCGAGGAGGCCGGGCAGTCCTCGTTGGGCTCCGGCACCGTCAGCCCCGGGATCGACTCGAAGGAGGAGGCCGCCTCGGTCGCCCCCTTCTGCGAGGCGCTCCTGGCGACCGCGAGCGTGCGCGACGGGGAGGACGTGGCCGACCTGCGCGACAGCCTTGCCGAGGCAGGTCTGCCGGAGGAGGCGGGGGAGGACGCGCAGTCCGGGCTGGAGGTCTACCTCGAGGTGCTCGGCCGGGTCGAGCCCGACGCCACCGCCCGCGACCTCGCCACCCTGGAGGACCCGGACCTGACGACGCGCGAGCAGGAGCAGGTCGACGCGATGGTCGGCTACGCCACGAGCGCCTGCGCGACCGGTGCCGGCCAGGACCCGGAGGCCACGGAGTCGCCCTCGGTGGAGTGAGCCCGGGCCGGGCCGGCTGCCGTCGTACGTCGGCGAGCTGCCGTCGTCCGACGGGGTCAGCCCAGCAGGGCCCGCATCTGCTCGATCTCCGCGGTCTGGCCCGCGACGACGTCCTCGGCCAGCTCGACGGCCGGGCGGAAGGTGCCCTCGGCGGCCTGCTCCTCGGCCATCGCCACGGCACCCTCGTGGTGGGCGATCATCAGCTCCAGCCAGAGGTCCTCGAACTCCGCGTCGCTCGCCTCCTCGAGCTCACCCAGCTGCTGGACGGTGAGCATGCCGGGCATGTCGCTCCCGCCCGTGCCCTCCATGCCCTCCATCGCCTCGGCCGCGGAGTGGTCGCCGTGGCCGGCGTTGGAGTGGTCGCGCATGGTCGCGGGCACCTCCTCGTCCCAGTCGACCAGCCAGTCCGTCATCAGCTCGATCTCGGGCGCCTGCGCGTCGCGGACCTGCTCGGCCAGCGCCGCGACCTCGGGGTCGAGCGGGCGTCCGCGGGTCAGGTCGACCATGGAGAGCGCCTGCGCGTGGTGCTGGACCATGTCGGTGGCGAAGGCGACGTCCTGCGCGCTGTGCTCGGTGTCGGAGAGGACCCGAGCGGGCTCGTCCGTGCCGCAGCCGGTGAGGAGGAGCGCGGGGACGAGGACGAGCATCGCGGCGATGTGGCTGCGCATGTGTGAAATATACCCCGGTGGGGTACCTGCTCCCACGCCATGGACCACAGCACCCATGCACACGAGGGCCACACCGCACACGCGCAGGACCACTCCGGTCACGCCGGTCACTCCGGCCACGACATGGCCTCGAACCGGATGGCGGTCTCCGCCACGCTCCACTGCCTCACCGGTTGCGCCATCGGCGAGGTGCTCGGACTCACAATCGGCACCGCCCTGGGCCTGTCGACCATCGCCACGATCGCCCTGGCGGTCTCGCTGGCCTTCCTGTTCGGCTACTCCACCCTGCCGCTGCTGCGCGCCGGCCTGGGTGTGGGCGCGGCACTGAGCGTCGTCCTCGCCGCCGACACCCTGTCCATCGCGACGATGGAGGTCGTCGACAACGCGGTGATGGCCGTGGTCCCGGGCGCCATGGAGGCCGGACTGGTGAACCCGGTCTTCTGGCTCTCGATGCCGCTCGCCCTCACGATCGCCTTCTTCGCCGCACTGCCGGTCAACACGTGGCTGCTGTCGCGGGGCAAGGGCCACGCGCTCACCCACGAGTTCCACGGCGCCGCCGTCACCCGCCCCTGGATCCCCGCGCTGCAGACGCCGGTGCTGGTCGCCGCCATCGCCGCCTTCTTCGTGGGCGGCCTGGTCGTCTCCGTCGTCGACGAGCTCGGGGCGGGCGAGTCGGGCAGCCACGCCTCGGCCCTGCGCTGAGCGTTCCGGGAGAGGCGGCGCACCGGGTCGGCCGGGCGGCCAGACCTTCCCGGTGCCGGCCAGGAGCCCGCGCCGCCCTACTTCAGCAGCCGCGACATCCGACGGTCGGCGAGCGGCTTGCCGCCGGTCTGGCAGGTGGGGCAGTACTGCAGGCTCGAGTCGGCGAAGGACACCTCGCGCACGACGTCGCCGCACACCGGGCACGGCTGGCCGGTGCGGCCGTGCACGGCCAGGTTGCTCTTCTTCTCGCCCTTCAGCTCGCTGGCGGCCAGGCCTCGGGAGCGGTCCACCGCGTCGGCCAGGGTGGTGCGCAGGGCGGCGTACAACGTCGACAGCTCCTCGGGCTCCAGCGAGCCGGCCGGCTTGTACGGCGACATCCGCGCCGCGTGCAGGATCTCGTCGGAGTAGGCGTTGCCGATGCCGGCGATCGTGCCCTGGTGCCGCAGCACCCCCTTGAGCTGCTTGCGCCCCTCGGCGGCCAGGATCGACCCGAGCACCTCCTCGGTGAACTCCGGGGCGAGCGGGTCCGGTCCGAGCGAGGCGATCCCGGGCACGTCGAGGGGGTCGCGCACGACGTACATCGCCAGGCTCTTGCGGGTGCCGGCCTCGGTGACGTCGAGCCCGGGGGAGACCCCGGTGCCGTCGTCGTCGAGCACGATCCGCACCGCCAGGGTCGACTTGCTCGACGGCTTCGGCGGGATCGTCGGCACCTCGTCACGCCACCGCACCCACCCGGCCCGCGCGAGGTGCAGCACGAGGTGGGTCCCGGAGCAGTCGAGGTCGAGGAACTTGCCGTGCCGTCGTACGCCGTCGACGAGCGTGCCGTGCAGCGCCGAGATCGGCGGGTCGAAGGTCTTGAGCGCCGCGAACTGCGGCACGTGGACCGTCACGATCGCGCGCCCCGCCAGCCGGCCGGTCAGGTCCTGGGCCAGCGCCTCCACCTCGGGCAGCTCGGGCATGGGCCGATCCTAGGGTGGTCGGCGCACCCGGCCGGGTTTGTCGGCTCCCCGACGAACCCGGGAGTCCCACGACGAAGCTTCCGACCGCAGCTTCCGGGTCTGTCGGTTACCCGACAAACCCGGCCGACGCCGCGCGGAATCGAATCTCACGATTTCACTAGACACCCCGATACCGTCCGATCGTGGACCCGGTACGCAACCCCTACGCCCCCGGCGCCGGCCAGCGCCCGCCCGAGCTGGCGGGGCGCGACGAGCAGCTGGCCGCCTTCGACGTCGTGCTGGAGCGCGTGGCGCGGGGCAGGGCCGAGCGCAGCCTGGTGCTGACCGGACTGCGCGGGGTCGGCAAGACGGTGCTGCTCAACGCGCTGCGTGGCGCGGCGGTCCGTCGCGGCTGGGGCACCGGCAAGCTCGAGGCCCGGCCCGACCAGCCGCTGCGCCGGCCGCTGTCGAGCGCCCTGCACCAGGCGGTGCGCGAGCTCGGCCACCCGGAGGAGGACGAGCGCGACCAGGTGCTCGGTGTGCTGCGGGCCTTCGCCGAGCGCGAGGCCGGCAAGGACGCGAAGCTGCGCGACCGGTGGAGCCCGGGCATCGACGTGCCGCCCGCGCGCGGGCGCGCCGACTCCGGTGACATCGAGATCGACCTGGTCGAGCTGCTCGGCGACGTCGGCGGCCTGGCGCAGGACGTCGGCAAGGGCGTCGCGGTCTTCATCGACGAGATGCAGGACCTCGGACCGGCCGACGTGAGTGCCCTGTGCGCCGCCTGTCACGAGATCAGCCAGTCCGGCCTGCCCGTCATCGTCGTCGGCGCCGGCCTCCCGCACCTGCCGGCGGTGCTCAGCGCCAGCAAGTCCTACTCCGAGCGGCTCTTCTCCTACCAGCGCATCGACCGGCTCTCGCGCGACGCCGCCGACCGCGCCCTCGCCGCGCCGGCCGCCGAGGAGGACGCCGAGTTCACACCCGAGGGCCTCGAGGCGATGTACGCCGCCACCGGCGGCTACCCCTACTTCATCCAGGCCTACGGCAAGACCGTCTGGGACCTCGCCCCGCGCAGCCCGATCACGGCCGAGGACGTCGAGGTCGCCGCCCCCGAGGCCGAGCGCGAGCTGGCCGTCGGGTTCTTCGGCTCCCGCTACGAGCGCGCCACCCCGGCCGAGCGCGACTACCTCCGCGCCATGGCCGACGCCGCCCTCGGCGAGGAGACCGACGCCGTGGGCGCGGTCGCGACCGCCGACGTGGCCGCCGTGCTCGGCAAGAAGCCGCAGTCGCTGTCGCCCGCCCGCGACGCCCTGCTCAAGAAGGGCCTCATCTACTCCGGCGAGCGCGGGCGGATCGCCTTCACCGTGCCGCACTTCGGCCGCTACCTGCTCGGCCAGGAGTAGCCGGCCCGACCGGAGTGCGGGTGACACGCCGGGTGCGTCGTACGCACTCCGGTCCCGCGCGCCGTACGCCGGCGGCCGGACGTCCCCGGAGAGCGACCCGCTCGACCGGGTGGTGTCCGGGCGGTCGGCCGCGGGCACGGTCGAGGTCATGGACCACGCGAACCCCGACAGCCAGGGCGACCGGACCACGGTGGTGCTCGAGCGCACCATCCGGCACGTGGAGGACGAGCTGCGCGGAGCTCCGGAGGAGGAGGTCGTGGCGCGGCTGCGCGCCGAGCTGCCGGCCGACGTCGACGTGCCCGAGCGCAACCTGCTGGCCGCGGCACGCGCCATCGCGGAGGGACGACGCGAGGACGGCACGCCGGACCGCTGATCGCTCACCCCGACGGGCGAACTGGCCCATCATGGGGTCATGCTCGACCGGCCCCTCGTGCTCGCCCACCGCGGAGCCAGCCACGACCACGCCGAGCACACCCTCGGCGCCTACCTCGCGGCGCTGGAGGCCGGTGCCGACGGCGTGGAGTGCGACGTCCGCCTGACCGCCGACGGGCACCTGGTGTGCGTGCACGACCGCGACCTGCGGCGCACCGCCTCCACGCGCGGGATCGTCTCCACGATGGACCTGGCGGAGCTGAGCGAGCTGGACTTCTCCAGCTGGAAGCACCCCTGGGCCGACCTCGACGACGAGCGGCCCGACCTGGTCGAGGAACACGGGCGGGTGCTGACGCTGCGCAAGCTCTTCGAGGTCTGCGCCGACTTCGACCGGCGGATCGAGATCGCGGTCGAGACCAAGCACCCGACGCGGTACGGCGGGCTGGTGGAGCGGCGCGTGGCCGACCTGCTCCAGGACTTCGGGTGGGACGAGCCCGGCGGGCCGGCGCGGGTGATGTCGTTCTCCCACACCGCGCTGCAGCGGATGGAGCGGCTCGCACCAGGGGTGCAGGTGGTGCAGCTGCTCGAGCACATCCCCTACTGGCCGGTGCTGCGCCGGGTCGTGGGCCGTGACTGGCTGGTCGGCCCGGGGGTCAAGCTGCTCCACGAGAGTCCCAGGCTCGGTCGCAGCATCACCGCCGCGGGCCACGACATGCACGTGTGGACCGTCAACACCGACGACGACCTGCGGGTCTGCCAGGAGCTCGGTGTGAAGGCCGTGATCAGCGACCGCCCGGCGTACCTCCTCGACCTGCTGGACGGGCAGTCGGACCAGGCCGGGTAGTTTCACCGCCATGGCCAAGAAGAACCGCACCAAGGGCAAGCCCAAGAAGACGATGCCCGCCTTCGTGAAGCGTCCCTTCGAGGGGCTGCCCTCGGAGTGCGACGTGATCGCCCTGCGCGAGCTGGTCCCGGCCGGTACGGCGCCGCTGAGCCTCAAGGACTCCGACCGCGAGGTCGTGCTCTGCTCGCTGCTGCCGATGGCGGCCCCGGCGATGGTGCGCGAGTCCGGTGCGATCTGGCTCGGCATGCAGGTGCAGCACCACTTCGGCGACCCCGCCCGCGACCTCGGTGCGGTGCTCCGGAAGGCGGTCGCCCAGGCCGAGGCCGGTGAGCCCGGCATCGTCGGGCTGACCGAGCTGCCCGAGGACGCCCCCCGCCTGCAGGACCTCGTCACCGGCGACACCCTCGACGTGACCGTGCACGAGGGCTTCGACTTCTGGCTCGCCGACGTCGAGGAGAAGGACGACCTCGCCGGCGCGCTCGACCAGGCCAACGCCGCGGCCGTCCCGACCTCCCGCCTGAGCGGCGTCGAGGCGGCGTACTGGACCAACATCGGCACCAAGGAGCACCTGCGCTGGGTCATGCCGCACCCCGAGGACGCGCTGCTCACCGCGCTGGCGCGGCTGCACGCTGCCGGCAAGGACGTCCTGGTGCCCGGTGCCCGCTTCGTCGGGATGTTCCGTGCCCACGGCCTGCTCGCCCCGGTGTGGGACCTCGAGGTCGGCACCGGTGCCGACGCGCTCGAGGAGCCGGCCGCCGCGTTCCAGCAGGAGCTCGAGGCCGCGCTCGCCGACGACTCCGACCTGACCCAGGAGGAGCGCTCGGCCCGCAACGGGCTGGCCAACCGCCAGGTCACGCTGCGCTGAGGCGGGGCTCGCGGCGGAAGGGGTACTCCGAATCATTTCTGATGCTCAGCTCGAGCTGAGCATCAGAAATGATTCGGACTACCCCGCTCCGACCGCCTGCCCCGGCGCCCCCACCCGCGCCAGGTGCCGCTCGGCGGCCCGGGCGGCGGGGGCGATGGCGGCTGCTGCGACGACGACGAGGGCGCCGATCGTGATCCAGCCCCAGGTGCCGACCTCCATGGCGAGGAAGGTGTAGGCGGCGGGTGCCCACACCGAGCCGAGGATGAACCCCAGCTGCGACACGCCCTGGTACTCCCCGCGGCGGTCGGGGTCGGACAGCTCCGCCTGCAGGCCCCACGAGCCGGCGGAGTCGTAGAGCTCGGCGAAGGTCACGGTGACGTGCCCGATCCACATCAGCGCGATGGTGACCCAGCCGATCGTGTCGTGGGTGACGAGCAGGACCCCGCACGACAGCACGAAGAAGAACGCCCCCCGGCGCACCGCCCGCAGCGACGTGCCCACGTCGGACACCCCGCGCGCGGTGGCCACCTGCAGCGCCACGGCCATGACGGTGTTGGTGCCGAAGAGCCACGCCAGCAGCACCCGTGGGGCGTCGGTCTCCGCGACCAGCCACAGCGGCACCACGACGTTGAGCAGCACCTGGTGGGTCGACAGGACCCCGCTGAGGGTCGAGGTGAGGATGAAGGGCCGGTTGCGCAGCGCGGCGCGCGGGTCGCTGCGCCGGCTGCCCGCCACCGCCGCCTCGAGCGCGGTGTCCCCGGCCTCGGCGTGCGCCTCCGCCTCGCGCGAGAGCCGCGGCATCCGGGTGATCCACGCGGTGTTGAGCAGCAGGATCACCGCGGTCACCAGCGGGATCGCCATGATCGGTCCGTCGGAGCCGGCGGCCAGCGCGAGGCCGCCCGCGCCGGCGCCGAGGGTGTAGCCGACGTTGCGCGAGGCCCGCATGTAGGCCAGCGACCGCACGCGCGTCTCCCGCGGGAACACCTCGAACCGGTACGCGTTGCGCCCCGACCGCATCCACGAGGCGGCCAGCTCCAGGGCGATGGTGACGGCGACGTACGCCGCGAACCCCTCGACCAGGAACCACGAGCCGAAGAGCAGCGCCTCGAGGAGCGAGCCCAGGATCCAGGTGCGCCGGGTGCCGACCGCGTCCGCGAGCCGGCCGAGCGGCACCGAGGCGCAGAAGACCACGACGCCGCCGATGGTCAGGCCCAGGCCGACCTGTGCAGGGGAGAGCCCGACGATCTGCGTGAAGTAGACCGCCGACCCGGTGAGGAACGCGCCCTCGCCGAAGGCCGACAGCACCGACTGGTAGGACATCGAGCGGATGAGCGGGTCGTCGGAGAGCACCTTCGTCATCAGCCGGGTCACCGGCGCATCCTAGGTAAAGAGCCGGGCCCCGGCGTACTCGATACTGGCGGGTCCCGCGTCGCCGCGTCGTCGGCGTACGACGACGGGCGCTGGGCCGGGGGCACGGGTCAGCCCGAGCGGTCGCCGTCGTCCTCGCGCCGGCGCAGCGCCCACGGCCGCAGCGAGGAGTAGCCCTTCACCGAGGTCCGCGGCACCCGGCGCAGCGACCACGCCGGGTCGTCCCCGAGCTGCTCGCGCATGCCGTCGTCGACCAGCACCGTGCCGTCGCGGGCGATGCCGGTGAGGCGGGCAGCGATGTTGACGGTCGGGCCGAGCACGTCTCCGAGGCGGGTCACGACGTCGCCGTACGCGATGCCGGCGCGCACCTGCGGGAACGGGTCGTCCTCGTCGGAGCCCATCGCCACCAGCGTCAGCGCGATCCGCGCGGCCGCGGCGGGGTCGTCGGCGACGAGCAGCACCTCGTCCCCGATGTTCTTGATGACCCGGCCGCCGTGGTCGACGACGACCTCGGTGGTGCGGGCCTCGAAGGTCTCGATCCACGCGACGAGCTCGGCGTCGCGCATCGAGCGGGAGCGGGAGGTGAAGCCGACGATGTCGCAGAAGCAGACCGCCTGCGGGGTCGTCCCCGCCGTGGCCCCGGTCTCGTCGGACTCCGTGCCGGCCATCAGCCGACCGGAGGCGCCGGCGAGGTGCCGGCGCCACACGTAGGACTGCAGCCGCTCGACCCGGGGGAGCACCTCACCGGTCAGCACCCCGAGCCGCTCGACCGGGTCGGCGTCGGGGTCGGCGGCCGCGACCCGGGCCAGCAGCGTGGTCTGCCACTCCGCGAGCCGGGCGAAGGAGCGGCCCCAGGTGCGCACCAGCGCCGCCTGGGAGTCCTCGCCGAGGATGCCGAGCCCCACGAGGTCCCCGGCCAGCTGGAGCGCCTCGACGTCGGCGGCGGTGAAGGCCGGGTCGTCGTCGGCGGTGGCCGCGAAGCCGAGCAGGCGCCACAGCTCGCGCGCGACCTCGAGGGGTACGCCGGCGGCAGCCGCGACCTCGAGCCGGGTCAACGAGGGGCGCTCGCCGAGCAGCAGTTCCTCGACCGACCCCTCGTCGTCGAGGTCGGGTGCTGGGCCGGGTGCTGGGCCGGGTGCTGGGTCGGGTGCTGGGTCGGGCGCTGGGTCGGGCGCGGGCGGCGGGGCGCCGGGACCGGCCGGGTCCTCGGGCCGTCCGGGCTGCTCGGGGGTGCTCAGCGCGGGGCTCCGGACCGGGTCAGGACTGCTCGCCGCCCCCGGCGAAGCGCTCCTTGGCCACCGCGTCGAGCTGCTCGGCGAACTTCGGCATCTCCACCGCGAGCCGGTTGAGCTGCTCGGGGGTGAAGTGGATGAGCTCGAGCGGGGTCAGCGCCACGATGCTGGCCGAGCGCAGGGAGTGGTTGAGGATCGCGGCCTCGCCGACGATGTCGCCCTCGCCGACCTGGGCGATCTCCTTGCCGTGCTGGCGCACCGAGACCGTGCCGGACAGGATGATGTAGGCCTTGTCGGCGCCGGTCTTCTCCGAGATGGGCGCCCAGCCCTCCGGCAGCGTGACGCGGGTGCCGGCCGAGCTGATCTTCGCGATCTCCTGAGGAGTGAACGCGCTGAAGAACGACATGGGGGTCCTTTCCGCCGGTCGTGGGTCCTCCCGGCCGCATCCTCGCGGACGCGTGTCAGAGGTGTAAAGGAAGCGTCTCGCGCGTCACAGCAGGTCAGCGCGCGACCGGGTGGGCCTCACAGCGGGTCACGGGTGATCGGACAGCTCATGCAGCGCGGGCCGCCGCGGCCCGAGCCGAGCTCGGAGCCGGCGATGCGAACGACCTCGATGCCGGCCTCCTCGAGCCGGTCGTTGGTCTCGTCGTTGCGCTCGTAGGCGACCGCCACCCGCGGCGCGAGAGCCAGGGTGTTGTTGCCGTCGTCCCACTGCTCCCGCTCGGCGGTGACCGGGTCCAGGCCGGTGTCGATCTGGTGCAGCTGGTCGATGCCCATCGCGCGCGCCGCGGCCACGAGGAACGGCTCCGGCTCGGCGACGCTGAGGGTCAGCGTGGCCTCGTCGCCCTGCTCGGTCATGGTCACCGCGTGGGCGACGAGGGAGTCGGCGACGTTGGGGTACATCACGACCTTGTCGACGTCGACCAGGGTGCAGATGGTGTCCAGGTGCATCGTGGCCCGCTCCTGGGCGATCGGCACCGCCAGCACGGTCCGCGCGAGCCCGGCGTGGAACACCTGGCGCGCGAAGCGCTCGACACCGGCCGGCGTCGTACGCTCCCCGACGCCGACGGCGATCACGCCCGGCGCGAGGTGCAGGACGTCGCCGCCCTCGACGTGCTCGGAGTGCCAGCCGTGGATCTTGCGGGTGCCGCGGAAGCGCGGGTGCTCGGTGTAGATCAGCTCGGTCAGCTGGGTCTCGCGCGAGCGTGCCGGCATGGCCAGCGAGGTGATGGCGACCCGGTCGCGCACCCAGACGCTGGAGTCGCGGGTGAACAGCAGGTTGGGCAGCGGGTCGACGAGGAAGTCGTACGGCGAGAGCAGGCTCGTGACCAGGCCGAACCCACCGCGCACCTCGTCGTTGCGGATGCCGGCGGTGAGGTAGGCCGTCAGCTCCTCGGGCGAGGCGTCGTGCAGGAAGTGTGCGAGGTAGTCGCGCAGGGTGTCGCCGAGGTGCAGGCCCGACAGCGCGGAGGAGATCGCGTGGTTGCGGGCGATCTCGTCCTGCAGGGTCTCGGTGAGCAGCTCGGTGAGGTAGAGCACCTCCACGTCGCGGTCGCGCAGCGCCTGGGCGAAGGCGTCGTGCTCCTCCTGCGCGCGGGCCACCCACGGGATGCCGTCGAAGAGCAGCCGGTCGTTGTTGCGCGGGGTCAGTCGCTTCAGCTCGTTGCCGGGTCGGTGCAGCATGACGGTGCGGAGGCGGCCGACCTCGCTGTCGGCGTAGTGGGCGGGGCGCTCGCTCATGGACGCACCCTAGTGAACCCGGCTCGCGCCCCCGGCCACCCGTGAGGCGTGATCGCTGGTCGAGGTGCGAGGAGCGCCAGCGACGAGCCACGAGGCCCGCCCAGGCGCGGGGTCAGGCCTGCGCCCGGAACGGGTCGGCGGGGTAGACGCCGAGGATCGTGATGTCGGTGGTGAAGAAGGCCAGCTCCTCCAGCGCGTTGCGCAGCGGCGTCTCCTCGGGGTGCCCGTCGACCTCGGCGAGGAACTGGGTCGCGGTGAACTGGCCGTCGACCATGTAGCTCTCGAGCTTGGTCATGTTCACGCCGTTGGTCGCGAAGCCGCCGAGCGCCTTGTAGAGCGCGGCCGGCAGGTTGCGGACGTTGAACACGAAGCTGGTCACCACCGGGCCCTTGCCCGGCGCGGCCCGCACGAAGTCGCGGCTGAGCACGACGAACCGGGTCGTGTTGTGGTCCTCGTCCTCGACGTCTGCGGCGAGCACCTCCAGGCCGTAGATCTCCGCGGCCAGCGGCGGGCTGATCGAGGCCTGGGTCGGGTCCTTCGCCTCCGCGACCTCGCGGGCGGCGCCGGCGGTGTCGCCGGAGATGAGCGGGGTCAGGCCGTGCTCGCGGATGATCCGGCGGCACTGGCCCAGGGCGTGCACGTGGCTGTGGACGGTGCGGATCGTGTCCAGGCTCGCGCCGGGCACGGCCATCAGGTGGAACCGGATCCGCAGGAAGTGCTCGGCCACGATGTGCAGCCCGCTGCCGGGCAGGAAGTGGTGGATGTCGGCGACCCGGCCGGCGATCGAGTTGTCGATCGGGATCATCGCCAGCTCGGCCTCGCCGCTCGCCACGGCCGCGAAGACGTCCTCGAACGAGGCGCACGGCAGCGCCTCCAGGTCGGGGTAGTGCTCCTGGCACACGATGTGGGAGTTGGCGCCCGGCTCTCCCTGGTAGGCGATGCGTCGCGGTTCCGGCACCCGCGCAGTCTAGGCCGCGGTCGCCGCGCGTCGCCGTCGCGAGCGGCGCCAGACGCGTGGTCTGGCAAGGCGCCGATGCGAAGGCCCACTCGTTCGTTCGTCGAGCGTCGGCAACGCAGCCAGGGCGCGCGGATGGTGTCGCGTAGCAGGCGACGGTCGGTGGCCGCGGGCTAGGTTTCCGCTCGTGGAGATCCTGGTCGTGCTCACCCTGGTGGTCGCCCTTGCCGCGCTGGCCTGTGCCGTGCAGGCCCTGCGGACGGTCCGCGGCGGCGTACGACGCGAGGGACCGGACGCGCTGCCCGAGGACGTCCTGGGCCTGCGCCAGGAGGTCGCCGCCCTGCGCGCCGAGGGCCGCGACGCCCTGCGCCACCTGGCCGCCGTCCGCTACGACGCGTTCGGCGACATGGGCGGGCACCTCTCCTGGTCGGTCGCCCTGCTCGACGACGGCGGCAACGGCGTGGTCCTCACCTCGATCCACGGCCGCTCCGAGGCCCGCACCTACGCCAAGTCGATCGCCGCCTGGCGCTGCGACCAGCAGCTCTCGCCCGAGGAGGCCGAGGCCGTCGAGGCCGCCCGCCCCTGACGGACCGCCGGGCTGTTGCGATACCCGGTTACCCGGGTATCGCCGCACATCCGGGCCGCTATAGCACTCGAGAAGTGCACCGTGACGCACTTGACCGGGTACTCCACTTGGGCCGTTCGGGCTGCAACACTCAGAACAGGCTGAGGACCCCGACCGCACCGAGTACGCCGGCAGCGACCGCGGCCACCCTGGACACGATCCCGGCCGTCCGTGCCGACCCCGCGGCCGACTCCAGCAGCTGCTCCTCCGACCGGGTCGTGACGACGAGGTCGCCCTTCGCCGGTGCGGCCACGACCAGCCAGCCGTCCCGCTCGCTCACCTCGCCGCGCACGAACAGCCGCGTGCCGGGCGCCAGCACCCACTCCTCGTGCTCGAACCCGATCGTGTCCCGTCCGCCACCGCGCCGGCCCTCGCGGAACTCCGACACGGTCCGCCGCGCCCCGTCGACCCCCGAGATCGGCTCGACGAGCACCTCGCCGGTGGCGTCGCGCAGCACGAAGGCCGACTCCGAGCTCTCCGAGGTGACGGTCTCCTCGGCGGTCGAGGAGGTCCGGTTGCCCTGGGCGTCCTTGGTGACCTTCGTGTAGCGCCGGGTCACCACCTGGCGGTGCCACACGCACGGCGTACCCGTCTCGGGGGACCGCAGCGGACCGCCGGGCCCCGGTGCCGCCTCGCCGGAGAGCTCGACGACCTCGCGGTAGGACCCGGCCCCCGCGGCGCCGGTCGCCGCGGCCGCCAGCTCGTGCAGCGTCGCGACTGTGGAGGTCTCGGTCGCCAGCATCGCGCCGCGTCGCCGCTCGGCAGACCGGCCGACCCACCACGCCACGACCGCCACGACCGCAGCCACTGCTGCACCCACCAGGAATCCCATGACCTGCTCCTCAACGGGCCAGCCCGACCCACCTGTCCGTCCCGAGAGTCGGGGCCAGCCTCGCAGAGCCAGCCGGCGTACGGGCCGGAAGTGACGTCCCGAGGGTGCGGAACTGCCGGTTCGGCGGTGCGGAAGTGCCGGTTCGGCGGGTCAGCGGGGGACGCGGACGAGCACCCGGCCGTGGACGCAGCGCATCGAGAGCTCCCGGCCGGGGCCGATGGAGTCGCCGTCGAGCTGGCGCGGGGTGTCGGTGGCGGCGCGGACGACGACGGTCGAGCCGGTGCGGCGGTCGATGAGCGCGTCGGTGTGCGGCCGCTTGAGCAGCACCCGCCAGGCGAGGGGGATCCAGGCCAGGAAGTTCTTCGGGTGCAGGATCACCACGTCGAGGGTGCCGTCGTCGATGGCGGCGTCGGGCAGCAGCGGCATGCCGGCCTGCAGGAACCCCACGTTGCCGACGACCACGGTGCGGGCGCGGTGCTTGGTGAACTCCCCGCCGTCGACGGAGATCTCGACCTTGACCGCGGGGAACATCAGCGACTTCAGGCCCGAGATGACGTAGGCGATCCAGCCGACCCGCTTCTTGATGTCCTCGTTGACGCCCTCCATGATCGCGGCGTCGAAGCCCATGCCGGCCATGACCATGAAGTAGCTGTCCTCGATGCCGTCGCCGGAGACCTCGACCATGTCGATGGCCCGGTCCTGGCCGGTCAGTGCGACGTCGATGGCGGCGCGGAGGTAGAGCGGGATGTCCAGGTTGCGGGCCAGCAGGTTGCCGGTGCCGGCGGGGACGATCCCGACGGGGATGCCGGTGCCCGCGAGCTCGGCGCACACCTCGCGCACGGTGCCGTCGCCGCCGCACACCAGGACCAGGTCGGCGCCGGCCACGGAGGCCTCCTCGGCCATCCCGGTGCCCGGGTCCTCGACGGTGGTCAGGTGCCAGGTCGGGTCGGCCCAGCCGGCCTCGCGGGCCATGCCGGTCACCACCGTCTGGAACTGCCGGAGGTCCTCGACCTTGATCGGGTTCAGCACGACGGCCAGCCGCTTGGTGCCGGGGATGGCCACCGGCAGCGGCTCGGCCTTGACGGCGTGGCTGCGCGGCAGCGGGGAGTACGCCGCCACGACGGTCAGCAGGACCGCCGCACCGAGCAGCACGCCGGCCACGACGTCGCTGGGGTAGTGCCGCCCCAGCAGCACGCGGTCCAGGCAGATCGCCACGACGACGACCGCGACCGCGGCGTACGCCGTGCGCCGCATGCTCGCCCGGCGCACCAGCATCAGCACCAGCACGCACACCACGCCGCCGAGCGCGGCGGCCGAGGAGGCGTGGCCGGAGGGGAAGGAGTTGGTCGACAGCAGCGCCTCGGGGTCCTGCCACGGGGGCCGCTCGCGGCCGAGCCAGACCTTCATCCCGGTCGTGGCGGCCGCGGTCAGCGCGGGCACGAGGGCGGCGACGAGGGCCGCGCGGCGGTAGCCCTTGGCGAGCATCAGGCCGGCGACGACGACGGTGAGGACCGTCATCCCGATCGTGCCGAAGGTCAGCTCGACCCACCGGAGCAGGTCGTAGGCGGGCGAGCCGGCGTCGACGTACGGCGTCTCGGGGCCCGAGCTGCCGCGGGCGTCGACGTCGGCCAGCGCGCCCCACCCCTGGACGACGCCCACGGCGAGCAGCGCGAGGCCGGCCCAGCACAGCAGCGCCCAGGCGAGCAGCAGGGAACGGGAGCGGTCGAGCACGGGCGACAGCATGGCAGAGGGGAGGCGGCCACCAACTGGGGTGAGGTGGCCCCACGAGCCCGGATAGCCTGACGCCCATGATCGACCCCAAGGTCCTGCGGGACGACCCCGACCGCGTCCGTGCCGCGCTCGCCAAGCGCGGGCTGTCCGACGAGGTCGTCTCCCGCTCCCTGGAGGCCGACGCCACCCGCCGGGCCGCGATCGCCACCTTCGAGGCCAAGCGCGCGGAGCAGAAGCAGCTCGGCGCCCTCATCCCGAAGGCCCAGGGCGAGGAGAAGCAGGCCCTGCTCGCGCAGACCAAGACCCTGGCCGCGGAGGTCAAGGAGGCCGAGGCCGCCCGCGTCGCCGCCGACGAGACGTGGGACGCCGCGCTGAAGGAGATCCCCAACCTCGCTGCCGACGAGGCACCCGAGGGTGGCGAGGACGACTTCGTCGTGCTCGAGACCGTCGGCACCCCGCGCGACTTCGCCGCCGAGGGCTTCGAGCCGCGCGACCACATCGAGCTCGGCAAGCTGCTCGGCGCCATCGACATCGAGCGCGGCGCGAAGGTGTCGGGCTCGCGCTTCTACTTCCTCACCGGCGTCGGCGCCCAGCTGGAGCTGGCGCTGGTCAACCTGGCGATGGAGCAGGCCCGCGAGGCCGGCTTCACCCAGGTCATCGCGCCGTCGCTGGTGCGCCCACGTGCCATGGACGGCACCGGCTTCCTCGGCCAGGCCGCCGACGACGTCTACCGGATCGAGGGCGAGGACCTCTACCTCGTCGGCACCTCCGAGGTCCCGATGGCGGCCTACCACTCCGACGAGATCCTCGACCCGGCGACGCTGCCGCTGCGGTACGCCGCGTTCAGCCCCTGCTTCCGCAAGGAGGCCGGCTCGCACGGCAAGGACACCAAGGGGATCATCCGGGTCCACTGGTTCGACAAGGTCGAGATGTTCGTCTACACGACGCTCGAGGAGTCCTACGCCGAGCACGAGCGGCTGCTGCAGTGGGAGCGTGAGTTCCTCGACAAGCTCGAGCTGGCCTACCGCGTCATCGACGTCGCCGCCGGCGACCTGGGCCTCTCCGCGATCCGCAAGTTCGACTGCGAGGCCTGGATCCCGACCCAGGGCAAGTACCGCGAGCTCACCTCGACCTCCAACTGCACCGAGTTCCAGAGCCGCCGCCTCGACATCCGCGGCCGGTTCGAGGACGGCACCAAGCCGCTGGCCACGCTCAACGGCACGCTCTGCGCCATGACCCGCACCATCGTCGCGATCCTCGAGACCCACCAGCAGGCCGACGGCTCGGTGCGGGTCCCGAAGGCGCTCCAACCGCACATGGGCGGGCTCGAGGTGCTCAGGCCGCTCGGTGGCTGAGCCGGCGGCGGGCTGGGTCCCCAAGCTGGTCGCCCTCGACATCGACGGCACCCTCCTGCGCTGGGTCGAGGGAGCCGGCATGACGCACGCCGACGTCGCGCCCGCGGTCCGCGACGCCGTACGCCGGGCGCAGGACGCCGGTGCCCACGTGGTGCTGGCCAGCGGCCGCTCCCCGCACGGCATGACCCCGGTCGCCGACATGCTCGACCTGCACGCGGGACCCGACGGCGAGGTCGTGCCCGTGTGGGTCGTGGCCTCCAACGGTGCCGTCGTCTTCCGCTACCCGCCGCTCGAGGTCGTCCACGAGGAGACCTTCGACGCCCGGGCCGCCGTGGCCGCCGTGCTCGAGGAGCACCCGGGAGCCCTGGTCGGGGTCGAGGAGCGCGGCCGCGGCTACCGCGTCAACCGGCCCTTCCCGGACGGCGAGCTGTCGGGGGAGATGATCCCGACGCCGCTGGAGGAGATGGTCGCCGAGCCGGTCAGCCGCGTGATCATCCGCGATCCCGAGGCCACCGCCGAGGACTTCGTGGCCCTGGCCGGGAAGCTCGGCCTGCACGGCACCGACTACGTCGTGGGCTGGACGGCCTGGATGGACCTCGCGCCCGTCGGCGTCTCCAAGGCCTCCGGGCTGCAGCTGGTCTGCGACCGGCTCGGGGTCTCGGCCGAGGACGCGCTGGCCATCGGCGACGGTCGCAACGACCTGGAGATGCTGGCCTGGGCAGGTCGCGGCGTGGCCATGGGCCAGGCGATCGAGGAGGTCCGGGCCGCTGCCGACGACGTCACCGCACCGGTCGACGAGGACGGCGCGGCGGTCGAGCTGGGGCGGTACTTCTGAGCATGCCCGAGCCCGCCCCCGTGCTCACCACCGAGCGCCTCGTCCTGCCGCTGTGGTCCTCCGACGTGGTCGCCGACCTCCGCGCCGGCCGCCGCCGACCCGAGTGGCACCGCGACTTCCCGCGCACCGACGACCTCGACGCCGCGACGCTCTGGGTCGACGGTGACCCGTGGGGTCCGCGCAGCATCGTGCGCGGCACCACCGTGCTGGGCTCGATCGGCTGCTTCGGCCCGCCCGAGCCGGCCACCGACGGCGTGCCCGAGACCGAGGTCGGCTACGGCCTGGTCGCCGAGGCCCGCGGCTGGGGCTTCGCCACCGAGGCGCTCTCCGCGGTGCTGGCCGCCGCCGACGCCGCCGCGGTCCGGTTGCGCGCGAGCGTCGAGCCCGGCAACGCCGCCGGCCTCCGGGTGCTCGCGAAGAGCGGCTTCACCAGCCTGCGCGGTGCCGACGAGGAGGGCCGGCTCGTGATGGCCCGCCCGCTGCCGCCGGAGGTCTCCCGTGGCTGAGCACCCGCGCCCCCGCCTGGTCGCCACCGACCTCGACGGCACCCTGGTCGACCGCGAGGGCAACGTCTCCGACTACACCCGCGAGGTCCTGCTCGAGGTCGAGCGCCTGGGGGTGCCGGTCGTCTTCGTGACCGGCCGCCCCCTGCGCTGGGCCCGCGACGTCTTCGAGCACGTCGGCTCCCACGGCCTCGCGGTCATCTCCAACGGCGCGGCCGTCTGGGACGTGGCCGCCGACCGCGCCCGGCTCGAGCGCCCGATCACCCCGGAGGCCGGCCGCGAGTTCGCCCGCCTGCTGCGCGAGGCGGTGCCGGGCACGGCGTACGCCGTCGAGACCCTGGCCGGCATCGAGCTGGAGCCCGGGTTCATGGAGCGCTACCCGATCCCCGACGTCGTGCGACGCGCCCACGTCGACGAGCTGCTCGACGCCGGCGCCTGGAAGCTGCTGGCGCGGCACGAGGAGCTCTCGCCGCAGGAGTTCTGGGACCGGGCCGAGGCCGCCACCGGCGACCGGCTGACCATCACGTGGTCCTCGAGCACCACGCTGCTGGAGATCAGCGCCGCGCAGGTCACGAAGGCCTCGACGCTGGCGATGGTGTGCGCCGACCTCGGGATCGGGCCGGAGGAGGTCATCGCGTTCGGGGACATGCCCAACGACATCCCGATGCTCTCGTGGGCCGGTCGCTCGTGGGCGATGGCCGACGCGCACCCCACGGTGGTCGAGGTCGCCGACGAGGTCGCGCCCAGCCACCACGAGGACGGCGTGGCCCGGGTCCTGGCTGGTGTCTTCGACCTGTGACCTGCTTCCATGGCCCGGTGCTGACGACCGCCCGCATCCTCGCCGCGACGCTGCTGACCAGCGCGCTCGCCGGGGCCGGTGCCGTCACCCTGGTGGCCGGCCCGCCGGCGTACGCCGCCCCGGAGCCCTCCTGCACCGACGTCGGCGTCCCGACCCAGACCCGCCAGGCGCAGGCCGTCTTCACCGGCGAGGTCACCTCGGTGACGACCGGTCCGGCCGAGGGCGACCGCCGCGGGGTGGAGCTCGTGCACGAGGTCACCGTCGAGGCCGTCTACAAGGCCGCGCGGGTCGACGTCCCGGCCGAGCTGCAGGTCCTCACCACCCGCGGCGTGCCCGGCGCCTGCAACCTCGGGCGCCTCGAGGAGGGCGAGCAGGTCGTGTTCTTCGTGCGTGCGCAGACCGACGAGGAGGGCCAGGTCGCCGAGCCCCCGGTCTTCGTCGCCTCCGGTGACTCCGGCACCGCCGCCGCCGACGCCGACCTCCTCGACGCGGTCGAGCGCATCCTCCCCAACCCCTCGCCGCCGGTCCCCGCGGACCCGGCCGAGGCGGAGTTCGAGCCGCTGCCCGTCGACCCGCCCGCCCCGCTGAGCCGCGCCGTGGCCCCGGGCGCCGCGCTCGTCGTCGCCGGGCTGCTCGGGCTCTTCGTCGTACGCCGGCTCAACCGCCGCTGAGGTCCCGGGTCGAGCCGGGTTCGTCGGCTACCCGACAAACCCGGAAGCCCGACGACGGAACTTCGTCGTGGGACTTCCGGGTACTGACGTCACCCGACAAATCTCACGGCGCGCGCAGCCGGCGGAGGACCGGGCTGGGACCCGGCCCACGAGGCGTGTGGAGTGCGTACGACGCGGCCGCCGCGTCATGTGCACTCCGGTCGTGCTCAGAGGTACATGCCCCCGGACTCGCCCGGGGCGTGCGGCGCCTGGGCGCCGGGCTGCGGGGCCGCGCCGCCCGGACCGGCCGGCAGCCCGCGGCGCATCTGCTCGAACTGCGCCCGCGCCGCCATCTGCTGGGCGTAGATCGCGGTCTGCAGGCCGTGGAACAGCCCCTCGAGCCAGCCGACCAGCTGGGCCTGGGCGATGCGGAGCTCCCCCTCGGACGGGGTGACGTCCTCGGTGAAGGGCAGCGAGAGCCGGTGCAGCTCCTCGACCAGCTCGGGGGCCAGGCCGGCCTCGAGCTCGGTGATGGAGGCAGCGTGGATGTCGCGGAGGCGGTTGCGGCTGGCCTCGTCGAGCGGGGCCGCCTTCACCTCCTCGAGGAGCTGGCGGATCATCCCGCCGATGCGCATGACCTTCGCCGGCTGCTCGACCAGCTCGGTGATGTGCCGCTCGTCGTCGTCCTCGTCGTCCCCGGACTGCCCCGCCGCTGCGGCGGCCAGCGCCTGGGCCTGCGCGGCGGGGATGGTGCCGAGGGGCTGACCGTCAGGACCGACGACGACCACGACCTGCTCGCCGTCGGCGTCGGGACCGCCCTGCTGGTCGGCCGGGGCCTGCTGCTGCTCGCTCATGTCGCCCACCGTAGTCACGCCCCGGTGGTGAGCAGGATCTTGCCCGTGTGGGCGCCGGACTCCATCAGCTCGTGCGCCGCGACTGCCTCGTCCAGCCGCATCGTGGAGTGCACGACCGGGCGCACGCTGCCGTCGGCGACCAGCGGCCAGACGTGCTCCACGACGCCGGCGCAGATCGCGGACTTGCCCTCCACCGGGCGCGAGCGCAGCGAGGTCGCGATGACGGCGCCCCGCTTGCGCAGCAGGGCGTTGATGTCCAGCTCGGCCTTCGAGCCGCCCTGCATGCCGATCACGACGAGTCGGCCCTCGAGCGCCAGGACGTCGACGTTGCGGGCGAGGTACTTCGCGCCCATGTTGTCCAGCACCACGTCGGCACCGCGGCCACCGGTGGCCTCGCGCACGACCTCCACGAAGTCCTGCTCGCGGTAGTCGATCGTGATGTCGGCGCCCAGCGAGCGGCAGAACGCCAGCTTCTCCGGGGTCCCGCCGGTCGTGGCCACCCGCGCCCCCAGGGCATGGGCGAGCTGGATCGCGAACGTCCCGATGCCGCCCGCGCCTCCGTGCACGAGCAGCGTCTCGTCCGGGCGCAGGCCGGCCACCATGAACACGTTGGACCACACGGTCGCCGCGACCTCCGGCAGCGCGGCGGCCGTCACCAGGTCGACCCCGGCGGGCACCGGCATGACCTGCCCCGCGGGCACGGCCACCTTCTCGGCGTACCCACCCCCCGCGAGCAGCGCGCACACCTCCTGGCCCACCTCGAGGCCGGTCAAGCCCTCGCCGAGCGCCAGCACCCGGCCCGAGCACTCCATGCCGATGATGTCCGAGGCCCCCGGGGGCGGCGGGTAGAAGCCGCGGCGCTGCAGCAGGTCGGCCCGGTTGAGTCCCGCGGCGACCACTTCGAGCAGGACCTCGCCGGGCCCGGCGACAGGATCGGGTACGTCGGTGACGGACAGGACCTCGGGACCACCGGTCCCCTGGGCGACGACGGCACGCATGGCCGCGACGCTACCGAGCCGTCCGGGTGCCGGCCTCGCCCGCCCGGGGTGGCTCGCCCGCCCGGGGTGCCGGGCCCGCGTGCGTCGCCGGTGGCCGGCGGCGTGCCGACAGCCGGTCCGACCGTGCCCGCCGTGCCCGATGGGGTCGAGGTGCGGGTCGAGGTGCGGGTTGAGGTGCGGGGACGCGCAGGAGCGCGTCCTCAGGCCTCGACGCAGGCCTCGACGCAGGCCTCGACGCCGGCCTCGACGCCGGCCTCGACCCAGGCCTCGACGCCGGCCTCGACCCTGGGCGCAGCAGGCGCGTGAGGCGAGCCACGAGGTCCGGACCCGCCGTACGGCGTGGACTCAGGCGTCCTCGAGGTCCCGGACGTCAGCGGTGTGGTCCACGGCGCTGTCGTCGGGGACCTCGACGTCGACCTTCGGCTCGTCGGCACCACGCGGCCGGTCCCAGGACTCCGCGAGCGCGCGGGCGCGGCCGGCCAGCTCCTCGACCTTCTCGGGGTCGGCGCCCTGGCGCCCGGCAGCCAGGCCGAGCAGGAACGTCGAGATCGGCGCCGCGGGGCGCGTGACGTTGTGCGCGGCGACCCTGGCCAGGTCCAGCACGAGGCCCTCGTCGACCTCGGCGTCGAGGTCCAGCGCGTCGCAGAGCTCGTCGATCCAGTCGTGCAGGTTCACCCAGCCCACTATCCGCGTGGCTCCCCGCCCACGACAAGCCCCGACGCGGCCCGGGCGCGTCGTGCTTCCGACGACAGCCGGCCGGTCCCGTCCCGTCGACTCGTCAAGGAACGGGCACACGTGCCGGTCCTCGACCTCGCCCCGCCGGGGGCGGAGCCGTCGCAGAGGACGTGTGCCCGTTGCTTGACCAGCGGACCCGGGGCTCCGGTCCGCCCGGCGGCTCAGGTCAGGCGTCCCGCTCGGCGTCCGGCTCGGCGAGGTCGCGCAGGTCCTCCCAGGTGTCGACGTCGCGGTGCTCGTCCCCGACCGTGGGCACCTCGGCCAGCCGCAGGGGCGCGAGCAGGGCCCGCAGCGCCATGCCGTGCTGCCCCTCCCGGTCGGGTCGTACGCCGTCGAGCCGGTCGGTCCGCAGCACCAGCGCCAGGGGGTGCCGGCCTCCGGGGTCGAGCAGGCGGGCACCGTCGGCGTCGCCGACCCCGGCCCGCAACCGGTCGAAGGTCGCGGGAGTGACCCGGGGCATGTCGACGGCCAGCACCGCCACGAGCGGCGACGGCCGCAGCAGCGCGTCGCGACCGGTGAGCAGCCCGGCGACCGGACCGCCGTGCCGCGGGTCCTCCCGGACGAAGGTCACGGGGCGGTCGGTCGGCACCTCGTCACCGACCACCACCACCTCGCGGGCGTCCAGCACCGCCTCGAGCGCGTGCGCCAGCAGCGTGCGGCCGCCGAGCTCGACCGAGGCCTTGTCGATCCCGCCCATCCGCGCAGCGGTGCCACCCGCGAGGACGACCGCGGAGAAGGCCCCCAGCGCGGAGGGCGACGACGGGACGGGCGGCGGTGAGGACGGGCTCGGGCTCACGGGCAGCACTCTCACAGACCCCGGGGCCGGGGTGGGAGGGTGGAGACATGACTCACCCCGTGCTCCGGGTCGCGCTGGTCCAGGTCGCCTCCGACCGCGACCCGGCCCGCAACCGCGAGCGCCTGGCCGAGCTGGTCCCCGAGGGCGCGGACCTGGTGGTGCTGCCGGAGGCGTTCGCCCGCGACTTCGGCCCGGTCGACGACGACCTCGCCCCGGCGGGGGAGCAGCAGGGCGGGCCCTTCGACACCGAGCTCTCCCGGGTCGCGGCTGCCCGCGGCACGACCGTCGTCGCGGGTGCCTTCGAGCGCAGCGACGACCCGACCCGCCCGTTCAACACCCTGCTCGTGCGGGGTGGCGCGGTGGCGGCGTACCGCAAGATCCACCTCTACGACTCCTTCGGCTACCGCGAGTCCGACCGGCTCACGGCCGGTCCCACCACCCCGGTCACCGTCGAGGTCGGTGGACTCGTCGTCGGCCTGATGACCTGCTACGACCTGCGGTTCCCCGAGCACGCCCGCGCCCTGGTCGACGCGGGCGCCCAGCTGCTCGTGGTGCCGGCGGCGTGGGTCGCCGGGGAGCGCAAGGTCGACCACTGGCGCACCCTCGTGCGGGCGCGCGCCATCGAGAACACCGTCTTCGTCGCGGCCTGCGCCCAGCCCGCGCCGCGCTACAGCGGGCACTCGATGGTCGTCGACCCGCTCGGCGACGTGCTCGCGGAGGCCGGTCCCGGCGGCGCCGACGAGGTCGAGGTCGTGCGGGCCGAGGTGGGCCTCACACGCCTGCTCGAGGCCCGTCGGACCAACCCCTCCCTGGCCAACCGACGGCTGTAAGGTCCTTCGGCGTGTCCCGAGCCGCCCCCCGACGTCGCGCCGAGAAGCCGCGCCGCGTCCGCCGGGGTCGCGACCGGGCACCCGTGGCGCCCGCCTCGCCGGCCGTCGGCCCCGTCGTACGTCGGGTGTCCGACGAGCCCGCCCCGGCCCCCGCCGCCGCCACGCCGGTCGTCGCCCAGCCCGACCCGAAGGCCGCGCCCGCGCCAACTGCAGCTCCCGCAGTCGCAGCGCCTCCGGCCACCGCAGCAGCAGCCCCGGACACCCCCGCCACTCCCGCAGGCGACGGGGACACCGGCCAGCCCTCCGCCCGCGCCACCGCCTGGCGCGAGCGCCTGACCCGCCTCCGCCGCTCCCGCGTGCCGCAGGTCGCCTGGTGGCTGACCGTCCTGACCGGCACCGCGCTGCTCGTGTGCGGCGTCGTGCCGGTCGGCCCGTCGTGGCTGGGTGGGGCCGGCTCCGTGGCGGTCGTGACGGCGTACACCTGGGCGCTCGCCGCCCGCACCGGCGGTCGGCCCGTGGTCTTCGGCGCCCTGGCCCTGGCGTTGGGCGTGCTCGTGCTGCTGCTCGACGACGACCGCGGTCGCACCGGTGCCGCCGTGATGACCTGCGCGATCGCCGCGGTGCTGGCGGTCATGACGACGGTCCCGGCGAAGCGGTTCCGCGAGGCGGCGCGCGAGTGCACGATCGCGGTGGCCGTCGCCTCGGTCGGTGCGCTGGCGACCGTCGGGTTCGCCCCGGCGCTGACCGTGGTGCGCTTCCAGTACGTCACCCTCGGCCTGGCCCTCGTCGGCGCGTTCCTGCTCGTGCACCGCCTCGGCGCCGGCTTCCACGGCCTCGGGCGCCGCGGCCTGCTCGCCACCGTCGGGGGCGGCGCGGTGCTGCTCGCCTTCGTCGGGTACGCCGAGCTGCTGCGCACCTACGGCCCCAGCGACCTGGTCGCCACCCTGCTCGACGGCGTGCGCTGGTGCCGGGAGAACCTCGGCGCCTTCCCGCGCCCCCTCGAGACCGTCCTCGGCGTGCCGGCCCTCGCGTGGGGCTGCCACATGCGCGCCCGTCGCCGCCAGGGCTGGTGGGTCTGCGCGTTCGGCGCCGCCGGCACCGCCTCGGTCGCCAACGCCCTCACCGACCCCTCGGTCGCGCTGCTCGAGAGCGGCCTCTCCGTGCTCTACGGGCTCGTCCTCGGCCTGGTCCTGGGGTATGCCGTCATCCGGGTCGACCTGCGCCTCACCGGCTCCCGCGGCCGCCGTGCCCGCCGCGACGAGCAGGACTCCGCCGAGCGCCCCGAGCCCGCCCGCAGCCGCGCCCTGCTCTGAAGGCTGGGCCGCTCACTCGGCACTGCTTCGAGCCCCACTCGGCACGCATCCGAGTGCGACTCGGCGCGGATTCGAGCGCCACTCCCCGGCGCCGGGCCGAGCGAATCGGGGTACGCACCGGTAACCCTTAGGTTCGACCCGTGCCCCGCGAACAGCTGATCGACATCGTGGCCGAGATGGTCGCCAACGTGCTCGAGGTGACGGTGGCCCCGGGTGCGGAGGTCGCCGCCGGGCAGACCGTGGCGCTGCTGGAGTCGATGAAGATGGAGATCCCGGTGATCTCCGAGCACGCCGGCACCGTCACCGCGGTGACGGTCACGCCGGGCGACGTCGTCCAGGAGGGCGACGTGCTGCTCACCCTCCGCGCCTGAGCGCCCCGGGGACGCTCCCGGCCAGCCGGCAGAGAGGGCGGGATTCGAACCCGCGGTAGCTCTCGCTACGACCGCTTTCAAGGCGGTTCCGATCGGCCACTCCGGCACCTCTCCTCGGCCCGCCGCCGCAGCGCCGGGCCACCGCCAGCCTAGGAGACGCCGCCCGGCCCCCGCTGTCCGCCCCTCCGCGGGACCGTGGTGCGCCGCACGCGCAGCGGCCGCGCCCCACCCCGGCCGGCCACCGCGTTGCACCCCGCTTGAGAGGATGGCGCCATGTCGACGCTGCCCACGCCGTACACCTACCGCCTGGCGCCCGCCCTCGCCGCCCGGCTGGTCGGCCCGGCGCTGGTGCTGCTGGCGGTCCTCGTCCTGGGCCTCACGGCCCTCGTCGCCGCCGCCGACCTCTCCCCGGACCTCCTCGTCCTCGGCGCGGCCCTCGGCCTGCTGGCCGTCCTGGGCCTCGGCTGGTGGCTGCGCACGCGGGCGTGGGTGCTGCGCGTCGACGAGGACGGGTACGCCGTCGGGCTGGTGCGCGGCGCCGGCACCCGGCGCGCGCGCTGGACCGACGTGGCGCAGGCGGCGACCGCGAGCCCGCGCGGCATCCCGTGCTTCGTGCTGCACCTCAAGGACGGCACCGCCACCACGATCCCGGTGCAAGCCCTGGCGGTGGACCGCGAGGACTTCGTGCGGGAGATGCAGCGCCGGCTCGCCGCCGGCCAGAAGCTCCGCCCGCTCTCCTGACGGCTCGCGCAGGAGCGCCCGGTCGCTGACCGGCGGGTCGCCGGCAGTCCCCGGCGGTGAGGCGGGCGATTCGCCGGGCGATTCGGCGGGCGCGCCGCGCTGCTAGTAGCCTGTCGGCGCTGTCGCGAGGAGGCGTCGCCTAGTCAGGTCTATGGCGCCCGCCTGCTAAGCGGGTTTGGGGCTACAACCCCATCGAGGGTTCAAATCCCTCCGCCTCCGCCAGCCTCGGCCCCCGTCCGCCAGGTCGGGGGCCGAGCCGTCTGCCCCTGGGTGTCGACCTGAGTGTCGCCCCGGAGCACCTCACTTGCAGGTTTCTGCATTGCACAGAGGTGAGCCGACGCAGCCGTGGGTATCCACGCAGACCCGACGCATGATGGGTGCCGAGGGCCATTCCGTGGGCCCGCAGCCACGAGGGAGACCACACCGCATGACCATCCTCCGCAAGGCCGGCGTCGTCCTGGCCACCTCGATCATGTCCCTGGGCGTCCTCGGCGCCGTCTCGCCCGCCGAGGCCAAGGACACCAGCTGGGGCTGCGGCGGCTTCTGCCGCACCGCTCCCTGACCCTCCGCTCCACCCGCAGACCCGGCCGACCACCCTCTCGGCCGAGGTGGCCACCCACCCCCCTTGGGCCACCGACACCTGACCCGGCGCCCGGACGTCCCCCGGCGCCGGGTCAGTCTTCTGTGCTGGGGCTCCCGGCGCCGCCGGGTACGCCGTCTGGCGACGGCTCCTCGCCGGGTCGCTCGCTCCCGGTGATGCCGAGCCGTCCCATCGCGTAGCCGATCTGGAAGCGGGTCTGCACCCCGAACTCGGCCTTGAGGTCGGCCACGTAGCCGGCGTACGTGCGGGGGCTGACGCCCAGCCGCTTGGCCGAGACCGGGTCGGCGTGACCCTCGATGAGCATCCGGATCGTCATGGCGCGCTGCTCGGCGGCGATGTCCTTGAGCATCGAGGTCTCGCGGTCGCCGAACGGTCGCCCGCGCTCCCAGGCCCGCTCGAAGACGTCGACGAGGTAGGCGATGGTCGACGGCTCGCGCACGGCGACCGCCACCCGCAGGTCCTCCGCGCCCGGGATGAGCGCGACCCGGCGGTCGACGATGATCATCCGGTTGAAGAACTCGTCCAGCGTGCGCACCTCCGCGCCGCGGGCGGTCACGTCGGCGACGTACTTGTGGGTGACCGAGGACCGTCGCGCGGAGTGCTGGTAGAGCGTGCGGATCTTGACCCCGCGCTCGAGGGCGGCGACGTCGCGCAGGGCGGCGGCGGCCAGCGTCTGCGGGTCGCGACCGGCCTGCGGCTGCGCCGTGAGGATCTCGGTCTCGACCTCGGCGACCAGTCCGGCGAGGAAGGTGCCGATGGCCTCGTCGCGCAGGTAGGTGAACGGGCCGCGGGCGTCGGAGCGGGGGGCGCGGCGCCAGGCGGTCGTGACGCCGGTGAACGCCTCGGCCCAGTCGCCGGACTCCTGCAGCAGCCGGGCGCTCTCGCTGGCCAGCGGGGAGACCACGCGCGACTGGGCGCGGGCGGGGTCCTCGGGCAGCCAGCGGTCGGCGCCGGGGTCGAGCAGGAGCAGCCCGAGGCTGCTCAGCAGCTCCAGCGCCGCCCGGTCGGGACCGCCCTCGGCGATCCGCTCGTCGTCGACGGCGATGCCGTCCTCCTCGAGGACCCGCTCGAAGAACGCCAGGCCCTCGGACTCCAGCAGGGCCCGCTGCTCCGGCCCGTACGTCGACACCGGGGCGCTCCCTTCGTCGATCCGTCCCGAGGTGGCCAAGCGTTGCACATTCCTGCAACTGGCCGGTCCTGCCCCCATCACGCAGCGAGCCCGCCCCGGACGACCGGGACGGGCTCGCTCAGGCTCCGGCGGAGCGAAGGACTCACATGCCCAGGCGCGCCTTGAGGCCGTCGAGCTCGGACCACAGGACGGTCGGGAGGTCGTCGCCGAACTTCTCGAACCACTCCTGGATCTGCGGCACCTCGGCCTTCCACTCCTCCACGTCGACGTGCAGGGCGGCGGCCAGCGCCTCCTCGGTCATGTCGAGGCCGTCGGTGTCGAGCGAGCCCGGCGCCGGGACGTGGCCGATGGGGGTCTCGACCGCGGCGGCCTGGCCGTCGAGGCGCTCCACGACCCACTTCAGGACGCGGGAGTTCTCGCCGAAGCCCGGCCACAGGAAGCCGCCGTCCTCGTCGCGACGGAACCAGTTGACGTAGAAGATCTTCGGCAGCTTGGACTCGTCGTTGTCCTTGCCCATCGCGATCCAGTGGCTGAAGTAGTCGCCGGCGTTGTAGCCGATGAAGGGCAGCATCGCCATCGGGTCGCGGCGCACGACGCCGGTCGCGCCGATCGCCGCGGCGGTCGTCTCCGAGGAGAGCGTCGCGCCGAGGAAGGTGCCGTGGGTCCAGTCGCGGGCCTCGAACAGCAGCGGGATGGTGGTCTTGCGACGGCCGCCGAAGAGGATCGCGTCGATCGGGACGCCGCGCGGGTCGTCGAACTCCGGGGCGAGGATGTCGCACTGCTTGATCGGGGTGCAGTAGCGGCTGTTGGGGTGGCTGGACAGCTCCTCGGAGTCCGGGGTCCAGGGCTCGCCCTTCCACGAGGTCGCCCTGGCCGGCGGGTTCTCCAGGCCCTCCCACCACACGTCGCCGTCCTCGGTCAGGGCGACGTTGGTGAAGACCGAGTTGCCCTTGTTGATGGTGGCCATCGCGTGCGGGTTGGTGTGCTCGTTGGTGCCGGGGGCGACGCCGAAGAAGCCGTACTCGGGGTTGACCGCCCACAGACGCCCGTCCTCGCCGATCCGCATCCAGGCGATGTCGTCGCCGATGGACTCGACCTTCCAGCCGGGGATGGTCGGCTTGAGCATGGCGAGGTTGGTCTTGCCGCAGGCGCTCGGGAAGGCCGCGGCGACGTACTTCACGACGCCCTGGGGGCTGGTGAGCTTCAGGATCAGCATGTGCTCGGCGAGCCAGCCCTCGTCGCGCGCCATCACCGACGCGATCCGTAGCGCGTAGCACTTCTTGCCGAGCAGCGCGTTGCCGCCGTACCCGGAGCCGAAGGACCAGATCGCGCGCTCCTCGGGGAACTGCACGATGTACTTCGTGTCGTTGCACGGCCACGCGACGTCGGCCTGGCCCTCGGCCAGCGGCATGCCGACCGAGTGGATCGCCTGCACGTAGTCGGCGTTCGTCTCGGTCATCTTGTCGAGCACCTGCGTGCCCATGCGGGCCATGACGCGCATCGAGGCGGTGACGTACGCCGAGTCGGTCAGCTCGATGCCGAACATCGGGCGCTCGGCCTCGAGGTGCCCCATGACGAAGGGGATGACGTACATCGTGCGACCACGCATGCAGCCCTCGTAGAGGCCGCGCATGATCCCCTTCATCTGCTCGGGGTCCATCCAGTTGTTGGTGGGCCCGCAGTCCTTCTCGTCGACCGAGCAGATGTAGGTGCGGTCCTCCACGCGCGCGACGTCGATCGGGTCGCTGGCGGCGTAGAAGGAGTTCGGCTTGATCGAGGGGTTGAGCCGGGTGAACGTGCCGGTGGCCTCGAGGGCCTCGGTCAGCATCGTCCACTCCTCGTCGGACCCGGTGCACCAGTGGATGGCGTCGGGCTGGGTCAGCGCGGCCACCTCACGGACGAAGGACAGGATGCCTTCGTGCGTCGTGGGGGCGTCGCTGAGGTCGAGGGAGTCCTGCGTGACGGTCATCGGGCCTCTTCGGGTCTCGCCTGGATGGGGTTCGAGGTGGACCTGTGGCGCCGTTGCCGGCCACGCTCGCGAGTGCCGGGCCCACCGCTCGAGACGAGGGCTCCGCCCGGCTGGCGTGACCCTAACTTCGGACGTTCGCGTCCGCATATTGGATCGAGCCAAGACTCGTGGGCCAGGTCACAGGCTGGATCGGGCTCTCCTGGGCACGTCCCCGGAGCGACCACCGGATCGGCCCCGATTCGGCGCCCGCGCGAGGGTTCGCTAAGATCAACCAGTCCTCGCGGCAGCCCCGCGCAGGATGGGCGCCTGTAGCTCAACGGATAGAGCATCTGACTACGGATCAGAAGGTTTGGGGTTCGAATCCCTACAGGCGCGCAGGACACGAAGGCCCCCGAGCACCAGCTCGGGGGCCTTCGTCGTGCCGGCGTACGCCGTCGTGGCGGCGGGTCTCGCGGCTCGCTGCGCTCGCACCCCGACCGGCGGCGGCTCAGACCAGGCTGACCCAGTAGTCCCAGAACCGCTGGAGCACCAGGACGACCACGACGAGGTAGAAGCCCATCAGCACGACGGCGTGGTTCTCGGCGAGCACGCCGACCGCGCGGCTGTCGGCCGCGCGCCGGCCGAGCCGACCGCCGGTGAGGTTGGCGAGCGTGACGTACCAGAAGGCCGGGATCACCACGGCCCACACGACCATGCAGTAGGGGCACAGGGCGCCGATGTCGTAGAGGCTCTCCTCGACCAGCCAGGCCACGAAGACCAGGCCGAGGGTGGCGCCCACCTGCAGGCCCAGCCAGTACCACCGCGGCAGCCGCGCCCCGGTGGAGAGCACCACGCCGGAGGTGATGAGGACGGCGAAGGCGACCAGCCCGATGAGCGGGTTGGGGAAGCCGAAGAGCTCGGCCTGCTCGGTGCTCATGATCGAGCCGCAGCTGAGCACCGGGCTGATGCTGCAGGTGGGGACGTAGTCGGGGTCCGCGATGAGCGCGATCTTCTCGACGGTGAGCGTGAAGGCCGCCACGAGGCCCACGACGCCGGTCGCCGTCAGCAGCCAACGCAGGGTGCGGTCGAAGAAGCCGGCGTAGTCGGTGGCGGGCGGGAGCCCGGGGTCCTCGTCCACGAGCAGGTCGTCGACGTCGTGCTGGGAGGTCACGGCTCGATCCTCTCCCCGAGCGCCAGGACCGGGGGTGCCGGGTCGCCGCACGAGCAGTCGCTGCAGCACACGGAGCCGACCGGCTGCACGTCGCCCGTCGCGGGGGCGGCGGGACCGCAGCAGCTCTCCCCGCGCCAGGCCTCGCGCCCCTCTTTGACCGCGACCGCGGCGATGACCAGGCCGGCCACCGGGTCGGCCCACGACCAGCCGAGGGTCGCGTTGAGCACCAGGCCGACCAGCAGGACTGCGGAGAGGTAGGTGCACAGCAGCGTCTGGGTGGAGTCGGCGACGACGGCGTGGGAGCCCAGCGCCCGGCCGGTACGCCGCTGGGCCCAGGACAGGAAGGGCATGACGCACAGGGAGGCGATCGCCAGCCCGATGCCGACGCGCGAGGTCTCGGAGTCGTGGCCGACGAGCAGTGCCCGGACCGACTCGAACCCGACGTACGCCGCCAGCGCGAAGAACGAGAGCGCCATCAGCCGCAGGGCCTGGCGCTCCCGAGACTCCGGCAGCCGGTGGCGGAACTGCCACAGGATGATCAGCCCGCTGGAGACCTCGACGACCGAGTCGAGGCCGAAGCCGACGAGGGCGACCGAGCCGGCGACGATCCCGGCGGCGACCGCGACGACCGCCTCGACCAGGTTGTAGGCCACGGAGGCGCCAGCCAGCAGCTGGGCGCGACGTCCGAGCCGGGCCCGCTCCGCGGAGGGGATCGCCGTGGTGTGGACGTGGGCGCTCATCGCCGCGCCCCCTGGCGCTCGCGCCCGGCGCCGTACGTCGGGCACAGCACGACTGCGTCGCCGGTCGCCGCGAGCAGTCGCTCGGCGGCGGCCAGCAGGTCGAGCACCTCGCGCTCGTGGGTCAGCGACCACACGGTCGCGCGCCCCTCGGGGCGCGAGGTCACGAGCCCGCAGTCCCGCAGGCAGGCCAGGTGCTTGGAGACCGTCGACTGCGCCAGGCCGAGGTGGCCGACCAGGTCGACGACGCGGTGCTCGCCGGTGAGCAGGTGCTGGAGGATCGTCAGCCGCGAGGGGTCCGAGAGACCCTGGAAGAGGCAGGCCGCTGCCGAGAGGGCGGCGGGCTCGACGGTCACGGTCCCGTCGTCGATGCTGCTCGTCGTTGTCATCGCCACCTGACGATGAAAGCACCGGTAGGCGTCGACGTCAACGCCTCCGCCCGCACGCACGAGGCCCCCGCCCCGGGATCACCGGGTCGGGGGCCTCGTCGTGGTCGACGCGCGGGCGCCGGCCGTGCCGCCGCCGGGATCGGGCGACGGGACCTGGGGGCGTGGCGTCAGGCCGCGGACGACTCCTCGAGCACGGGGTAGTCGGTGTAGCCCTCGGCGCCGCCGCCGTAGAAGGTGCTGGGGTCGGCCTCGTTCAGCTCGGCCCCACGACGCCAGCGCTCGGCGAGGTCGGGGTTGGCCAGGAACGGGCGGCCCACGGCGACCAGGTCCGCGAGGTCCTCGGTGATGAGCTCCTGGACCTCCTCGAAGGTGGTCGGGCTGGCGAAGCCGGAGTTCAGGACCACGGGTCCGCCGAAGCGCCGCCGGAGGTCCTGGGTCAGCTCGCCGCGCGGGTCGGCCAGGATCGAGAGGTAGGCCAGGCCGAGGTCCTTGATGCCGTCGATGACGGCCTCGTAGGTCGCACGGGTGTCCTCGGCGTCCTCCTCGAGCACGCCCTGGATGTTGTGGGCGGGGCTGATCCGGATGCCGACCTTGTCGGCGCCGATCGCCTCGGCCACCGCGCGGGTCACCTCGACGGTGAGGCGGGCGCGGGCCTCGGGGGAGCCGCCGTAGGAGTCGGAGCGGGTGTTGCTGACCGGGGAGAGGAACTGGTGCAGCAGGTAGCCGTTGGCGGAGTGGACCTCCACCCCGTCGACACCGGCGGCCACGGCCTGCTCGGCCGCGTGGACGAACTCCTCGACGATCCCGGGGATCTCGTCGGTGCCGAGCGCACGCGGCTCGGGGTGCGGGAAGGAGCCGCCGGCGGTGATCATCTCGCCGGGCGCGGCGATGGCGCTGGGCGCGACCGACTCGAGGCCGCCCTTGTTGTCGGGGTGCGCGACCCGGCCGGCGTGCATGAGCTGGACGACGATCCGGCCGCCCTCGGCGTGGACCGCCTCCGCCGTACGCCGCCAGCCGGCGACCTGCTCGTCGGAGTGGATGCCGGGCGTGCCGAGGTAGCCCTGGCCGACCGCGCTGGGCTGGGTGCCCTCGCTGATGATCAGGCCGGCGCCGGCGCGCTGGGCGTAGTAGCGGGCGTTGAGCTCGGTGGGGACGGTCTCGGGCGAGCGGTTGCGCGTCAGTGGGGCCATCACGAACCGCTGCGGCAGCTCCCAGGAGCCGACCCGGACGGACTGGAACACGGCGGAGTTGCTGTTGTCGCTCATGCAGGGTGGAACGTTCCAAGGTGTGTGGAACCTTCCGGGTCCGGGCCGAGACGAGGCTCACGCCGGGAGGGGTGAGCAGGCGACACAGGTCCGTCACGCCCCTAGCCTCGGTCGCGTGAGCGAGACCACCGCGCCGTCGTACGCCGCCGGCACGCTCCGCGAGCTCTGGCGCTTCCCGGTGAAGTCGATGGGCGGCGAGCAGCTGACCGAGTGCGCCGTCGGGCCCCGCGGGCTGCACGCGGACCGGATGTGGGCAGTGCGCGACCTCGCGCTCGGGGTCGTCACCACCGCCCGCCGGCTGCCCCGGCTGCTGCTGTGCACCGCCCGCTTCGAGGCCGAGCCGCCGGCGGGCGTCGGGCCGGGCGACGTCGCGCACGTGGCGGTCACGCTGCCCGACGGCACCGAGATCGGCAGCCGCGACGGCACCCGCCTGGACGCCGCGCTCTCCGAGCTGGTCGACACCCGCGTCTCGCTCGTGCCGCTGCCGCCGCTGCACGACAAGGCGGCCTACCGCGGGGTGCTGGCCTCGCAGGAGGACCTGAGGAAGCAGTTCGGCCTCGCCGAGGGCGACCCGCTGCCGGACCTGTCGATGTTCCCCCTGCGCAAGCTCGCCGAGCTGGCGGTCTACGCGACGCCGGTCGGCACCTTCGCCGACGCCTACCCCGTCCACGTCCTCACCTCCTCCAGCCTGCGCGCGGTCGCCGAGCACGCGGGTGCGGCCGAGGTGGACGTACGCCGCTTCCGCCCCAACCTGCTGGTCGACGGCGCGGCTGCGGGGCTGGCCGAGCAGGCCTGGGTCGGCGGGACGCTGCGGGTCGGAGAGGTGGGGCTGCGCGCGGAGATCCCGACCGTGCGGTGCACCGTGCCGCTGCGCGAGCAGGCCGGTGGGCTCCCCGCCGACCCTGCCGTGTCGAAGGCGGTCTCGCGGGTCGGCGATCGGTGCCTGGGGGTCTACGCCGAGACGACCCTGACCGGTCTCGTACGGGTCGGCGACCCGGTCTCGGTCGCCCTGCCCCGCACCCCGGGTGCCGTCCCCGCCTCGGTCGGCCGGGTCGCCGAGCGGGTCAAGCGGGGGGCGCTGCGCGCGGGCAACCGGTTCCTGCCGCGCTGATCCGGCCGCGGCCCTAGGGTCCGGTCATGGACACCCCTCCCACTGTCGTCGCGTGGCACGCGCTCGCCGCTGCCCGCGACCCCGCCGGGCTCGATGCGCTGCTGGACGAGGACTGCGTCTTCCGCTCGCCCGCGGTCCACACCCCGCAGGTCGGCAAGGCCCTCACCACGGCGTACCTCTCCGCCGCGCTGGTCGTCCTCGGGCCGACCCTGACCTACCGGCGCGAGTGGTACGCCGAGGACTCGGCGGTCCTGCAGTTCGCCGCCGACCTCGACGGGATCGCCGTCGACGGGGTGGACATGCTGACGTGGGGCGAGGACGGGCGGATCACCGAGTTCGCCGTGATGGTGCGGCCGTTCAAGGGGCTGACGGCGCTGATGGAGCGGATGGCGGTGGAGCTGCAGAAGGGCTGAGGCTGGGTCCTCGGGTGACTCGGGTGGGGTGTGCGGCACCACGCCCCCGAGGAACCCGGTGGCGCGCCGGCGCCGGCCGACGGCGCCCCCTTCGTCGCAACCACCCGGCTCGTTCGTCCCTCACGAGCCGGGGGCCAGGCCCATCCACGCTCCTCCGGGGGCGCCGTCGGCCGGCCCCGGCGCGCGGTGGTGCTCTCGGGGGCGTGGCGCCGCACGCCCGACTCTCGTGCGGGTGACGGGTCAGCCGGGGAGATCGACGTTGTGGCGGTGCAGCCAGCGGACGAGCTGGCGGGCGCCGTTCTCGGTGGGCATGACGCCGTGGACGAGGGTCGGCGGGAGGCCGGAGCTGGCCGGCCAGACGTGCCGGACCCAGGCGCCCTGGGTGGTGAGGCCGAGACCCTCCTCCTGGCCGGGGTGGTCGGGGTCGGGCTCGAGGGTGACCAGCCAGAAGCGGGTGTCCTCGGCCTCGGCGCGGCGGCCGCGGAGCCAGCCCGTCGCGACCTTGGCGGTGGTGCCCGCGTGGGTCTGCACGCCGCGGGCGCGGACGAGCTCGGCGATGCGGGCCGGGTCCTGGACCAGGGCCACGGCGGCGACGTCCTGGTCGGCGGCGATCGCACGGGCCTCGCGGCGGGCCTCGGGGGTCGCACCCTCGCAGGCCGCGCACCAGTCGGCGGTCGGGACGCCACGGCGGAAGCCGCGGTGAGCCGCGCAGAAGGCGGCACCGTCCTCGGCGCACCTCGCCAGCACGGACCCGCGGCAGCGCGAGCCGTTGCTGAGGAAGAGCTCGCAGCGTCCGGTCATGCCTCCATGATCGGCCGGGGACGGCCCCGGTGGAACCGGCCGGTACTTCTGTTACCGAGCGGTGGAGGAGTGGACCAGACCAGCCGCGCGCTCCCGCCCGCGCCGGCCACCGGCGCCGGGCTCAGTGCGCGGCGAGGTGGCCCTGCCGCCGGCGTACGGGGTCGGACAGCCAGGTACGCCGCGCCAGCACCACCCAGCACAGCAGCGCGAGCGCCGACAGCAGGGCGGGGACGACGTGGCCCAGCAGGCTGGAGGCGACGGTGGAGGAGACGAAGGCGACCAGGTTGAGCACCACGTCGTAGACAGGCGCCACGAAGAGCCGGTTGGCCACGTGGGCGACGGCGATGAGCACCCCGCACCCGAAGGTGACCGAGAGCAGCAGGTTGACCATGCGGCCATCCTCGCGCGGTGCCGGGCGCCCCCGGTGGTCGGTCCGGTCGCGATCCCGGTGCCCTGGGGGCAAAGTCGGCCACACTGGAGGGGTGATCGACGCCCTGACCCGTCGCGGGTACGCCGCGCTGGGCTCGCGCTATCCCGTCGCCGTGGTCGGCGTGACGGTGGCCGAGTCGGTCGGGATCGCGGTCATCTCGGTGGCGATCATCGCCACCTTCTACCGCCCCGACCTGGGTGCGGTGGCTGCGGTCGCGGCCGTCGGTGCGGTCGTGTCGGCCTGCTCCGTGGTGCTGGCGGCGTGGCGGGCGCGGGACGAGCGGCGGGGGCTGGGGGAGTGGATCCGGCTGACCCACCCGACCCCGCGGGAGACTGCGAAGGCGTGGGAGGTGGTGACGACGCTGACCCTGGAGCAGTACCGCCGGTCCTCGGCCGTCGTCGTGCTGCTCTCCGTCGTCCCCACGGGGCTCGCGGCCGCCGCGTGGTGGGACCTCGGCTGGGGCGGTCTCGCGGCGGTGCTGCTGGCGGGCGTGATCCCCGGGCTGTACGCGACGGTCCTGTCCTACTCCATCGGCGAACGGCTGCTGCTGCCCGTGGTCGAGCACGTGGCCTCGGCGCTGCCCGACGACTTCACGTTCTCCGCGCGGGGGCTGCCGCTGCGCAAGCGGCTGATGCTCGCGGTGCCGGCGTACACCACCACCTCCGCGGTGCTCGTGGGCGGTCTCGTGGGGCTCGGCTCCGACGACGGGTCCCCCTCGGGGCGGCTCGTACTGACCGTCGGGGTGTCGATGGCGATCGGGCTCTTCATGTCCTTCGAGCTCACCGGGCTGCTCACCGGCAGCATCACCCGTCCGCTGCTGGACGTGCGGACCCAGCTCGCGCGGGTGCGCGACGGCGACCTCGCCGCCCGGGCGCCGGTGCTCAGCAACGACGAGCTCGGCGAGCTCGCCCGCGACTTCAACACGATGGCGCGTGGCCTGGCCGAGCGCGAGGAGCTGCGCGAGCACTTCGGCACCTACGTCGACCGCGAGATCGTGCGGCTGATCCTGGCCGGCGAGGTCCCGCAGGAGGGCTTCGAGGTCGAGGTCTCGGTGCTGTTCGTCGACGTCCGCGGCTTCACGAGGTACGCCGAGCGCCGGCCGGCCGCCGAGGTCGTGGAGACCCTCAACGGACTCTTCGCGGAGATGGTGCCGGTCGTGGAGGCCTACGGCGGCCACGTCGACAAGTTCATCGGCGACGGGCTGATGGCCGTCTTCGGCGCCCCCGCCACGCAGCCCGACCACGCCGACCGTGCCCTCGACGCCGCGCGGATGATCCTCGACGCGGTGCACCTCGGCTCGACCGGCCTGCGGGTCGCCGCCGGCATCAACTCGGGCCCGGTCGTGGCCGGCCCGATCGGCGGGGCGGGACGGCTGAACTTCTCGGTCATCGGCGACGTCGTCAACGTCGCGGCCCGGGTCGAGGCCGCCACCCGCGACACGGGCGACGACGTGCTGCTCACCGCCGCCACCCGCGACCTGCTCACCCGTCCGCACGCCCTCGTCTCGCGCGGGGAGCTGGCGCTGAAGGGCAAGTCGCAGCCGGTCGAGGTGCTGGCGCCGGTCTCGACGGTCGAGCGCGACCTGGTCGCCGAGGCCAGCACGGTCTGACAAGGGTCCCTGTCCGATCGGTGGACCCACCCGACCAACCCCTGGTGATTGGAGTCACAGCGATCTAGGTTCGAGGGCACGCACCCGGCGTACGCCGGTGACAGCGATCGACACCGAGGAGGACGCGTGCCCGAGCGGGAGACCTACGACTACGTGGTGGTGGGGGCCGGCAGTGCCGGTGCCGTGGTGGCCGCCCGGCTCACCGAGAGCCCGCGCACCCGGGTGCTGCTGCTGGAGGCCGGTCCGCCGGCCAACGCCGACGAGGTGACGGTCCCCGCGGCCTTCGCCAACCTCTTCCGCACCAAGTGGGACTGGAACTACCACACCACCGAGCAGAAGCAGCTCGAGGGACGTCGCGCGCACTGGCCGCGGATGAAGGCCCTCGGCGGCTGCTCGTCGATGAACGCGATGATCTACATCCGCGGCAACCGGCACGACTTCGACACCTGGCGCGACGACTACGGCGCGACCGGTTGGGGCTACGAGGACGTGCTGCCCTACTTCGTCCGCTCCGAGGGCAACACCCGCCTCGGCGGGCCGTACCACGGCCAGGACGGCCCGCTCCACGTGGAGGACCGCGGCTACACCCACCCGCTCACCAGCATGTGGGTCGAGTCGGCGGTCGCGTCCGGCTTCAAGCCCACCGACGACTTCAACGGCGCCGAGCAGGAGGGCGCCGGGCTCTACCAGGTCACGTGCAAGAAGGGTCGTCGCTGGTCGACGGCCAAGGCCTACCTCGAGCCGGCGATGTCGCGCCCCAACCTCACGGTCCACACGGGCGCGCTGGCGCACAGGGTCGTCGTGGAGGGGGGCCGCGCGACGGGAGTGGAGTACGAGCTCGAGGGCACCCGCCGCACGGCGTTTGTCGAGGCGGAGGTCGTCCTGAGCGGCGGGGCCGTCAACAGTCCGCAGCTGCTCATGCTGTCGGGCATCGGTCCCGGCGAGCACCTGCGCGAGGTCGGGGTGGACGTGATCGTCGACCTGCCGACCGTCGGGGCCAACCTGCACGACCACCCGGCGCTGCCGATGGTCTTCCGCACCCGCGACATCGGGGACCTGCTCGACCACAACAACCTGGTGCAGTTCCTGCGGGCCAAGACCCGCGGCACCGGTCCGCTGACGTCCAACGTCGGCGAGGGCGGCGGGTTCTTCAAGACCCGCAACGAGCTGCCCGCCCCCGACCTGCAGGTGCACGTCGCGCCGAGCGCCTTCTATGCGAACGGCCTGCACGAGGCGACCGCCCGCTGCGTGACCGTGGCCCCGACGTTGGTGCACGTCGCCAGCCGCGGCTCGGTGCGCCTGCGCGGCACCGACCCGCGCTGGCACCCCGAGATCGATGCCGGCTACTACGACGACCAGGTCGACCTCGACGCGATGGTCGCCGGCATGCGGCGGCTTCTCGACACGGTGCACAGCGGCCCGCTGGCCAAGCACGTCGAGGACGGGCTGCTGCCGACCATGCGCGGCTGGGGCGTCGACCCCACCGACGCCCAGCTCGAGGCGCACCTGCGCGCCGAGACCCAGACGCTCTACCACCCGGTCGGGACCTGCGCGATGGGCTCGGACGAGCGCGCCGTCGTCGACCCCGAGCTCAAGGTGCGCGGCGTCGAGGGCCTGCGGGTCGCCGACGCCTCCGTGATGCCGATGGTCACCCGCGGCAACACCAACGCCCCCTCCATCATGATCGGCGAGAAGGCCGCCGACCTCCTGCGCGGAAGGACCGCCCGATGACCCAGCTCGACGACCGTCCCACCAGCTCGGACACCTTCACCTCGCTCAACCCCGCGACCGGCGAGGTCGTCGGCACCTACCCCGTCCACACCGCCGCCGACGTCGACGCCGCGGTCGCCCGCGCCCGCGCGTCGGCGTCCTGGTGGGAGGGGCTGGGCTTCGAGGGCCGCAAGGAGGTGCTCGACCAGTGGCGCGGAGTGCTCGCCCGCCGCGTCGCCGCCCTCGTCGACGTCGTGCACCGCGAGACCGGCAAGCCGCACGGTGACGCCCAGCTCGAGGCCGCGCTGGCCATTGACCACCTCGCCTGGATCGCCTCGCACGCCAAGAAGGTGCTCGGCCCCAAGAAGGTCTTCGCGGGTCTGCTGCTGGCCAACCAGGCGGCTTCCGTGGAGTACCGCCCGCTCGGTGTCGTCGGCGTCATCGGTCCCTGGAACTACCCCGTCTTCACGCCGATGGGCTCGATCGCCTACGCCCTCGGCGCCGGCAACACCGTGGTGTTCAAGCCCAGCGAGCTCACCCCCGGCGTCGGTCACTGGCTGGCCGACAGCCTGCGCGAGGTCGTGCCCGGCCACGACCTGCTCCAGGTCGTGACCGGCAACGGCTCGACCGGTGCCGCGCTGTGCCGTGCCGACGTCGACAAGGTCGCCTTCACCGGCTCCACGGCCACCGGCAAGCGGGTCATGGCGGCCTGCGCCGAGCGGCTCGTGCCGGTCGTCATCGAGGCCGGTGGCAAGGACGCCATGCTCGTCGACGAGGACGCCGACATCGAGGCCGCCGCCGACGCCGCTGCGTGGGGTGCCTTCTCCAACGCCGGCCAGACCTGCACCGGCATCGAGCGGGTCTACGTCCACGACAAGGTCCACGACGCTTTCCTGGACGCGCTGACCCGACGCGCGCGCGAGGTGCGCTCGGGCCACGACCCGGCCGCGAACTACGGCCCGATGACCATGCCGTCCCAGCTCGACGTCGTACGCCGTCACGTCGACGACGCGATCGCCAAGGGCGGCCGCGCGGTGGTCGGCGGGCCCGAGGCGGTGGGTGACCGGTTCGTCCAGCCGACCGTGCTCGTCGACGTGCCCGAGGACTCCGAGGCCGTGTGCGAGGAGACCTTCGGCCCGACCGTCGTGGTCAACCGTGTGCGGTCGATGGACGAGGCGATCGAGCGGGTCAACGTCGGGAAGTACGGCCTGGGCTCGTCGGTCTTCTCCGCCTCCCGCGGCGAGGAGATCGCGCGGCGACTGCGCACGGGCATGACCGCGATCAACTCGGTCATCTCCTTCGCCGCCGTCCCGGGCCTGCCCTTCGGCGGCGTCGGCGACTCCGGCTTCGGCCGGATCCACGGCCCCGACGGGCTGCGGGAGTTCTGCTACGCCAAGGCGGTCACCCGCACGCGGTTCAAGGCGCCGCTCAACCTCACCACCTTCGAGCGGACCCCCGAGCAGGACGCCCAGGTCGCCACCCTCCTCGCCGTGCTGCACGGCCGGGCCACCCAGCTGCCCAAGCGGCCGCTGCGGGTGAGGCGGCACAAGAACCTCTGAGGCACGCGGCACGGGGTAGGTCGGGCGTGGCCGGGTTTGTCGGTTACCCGACAGACCCGGCCACGGGACGACGGAGTTTCGTCGTGGGGCTTCCGGATCCTGACGTCACCCGACGAATCTCGCGGAGGTCGCGCGGCCGGGTTTGTCGGCTCCCCGACAGACCCGGCCATGCGACGACAGAGTTTCGTCGTGGCGCTCCCGGGTCCTGACGTCACCCGACAAATCTCGCGGCACCGGGCTGCAGCCGCACCGCCCCGGCCCTGGCAGAGTCGCCGTCATGCCTTCCGGTGAGGGGACCAGCCCGCTGACGACGTACGACGTGGGGCGCGTGCGCGCGTAATTCCCCGGGATCCGTGAGGAGCTGGCCCGCTTCGACTCGCCCGGCGGGTCGCTCGTCGCGCGGCCGACCGCGGGGTGGTCGCGCCGCACTCGTCGTTCTACGCGCTGGAGGCCTCACGGGCACTGGGCCTCGGGGACGCCGGCGGGGTGCGGGTCGGGCTCGCGGCGTACACCACCCGCGACGAGGTCGACCGCCTCCTGACCGGGCTCGCCAGCCTCGGCTGACCGTCTCCCGTCGCGCCGGCGCGACGGGACGTCATACGACCTGCCGTGGGGGACGTCCTGCCCGTATGACGTCCCCGCGCGGCGGGGCGGCGGGTGCGCGAGGCACAGCACTCAGCGGCGAGGGAAGGTGAAGACCGTGTGCACCCCGGGGCTGAAGGCGACGTGGTCCGGGGGCCGCTCGGCGAGTCCGGGGAACCCGGCGACGGCCAGGAGCGAGTCGTCGAGGGAGACCAGCCGGGCCTCGTGCAGCGGCCAGGGGTCGTGGGCGTTGCGGACGTAGAGGCCCTGCCGCGCGACGGTGGTGTGCAGCGCCCACCGGGCGGTGAGGAAGACGTCGAGCGGGGTGGGGGCGCGGCGCCCCCCGACCTGGAGCTCGATCCGGGTGGCGGCCGGTCCGCCGGGGGGGCGCGGGCCAGCGCACCGTGGAGGCCCAGGTGTGCCGGGTGCCGCCGGCGACGGGTCGGTGGGTGTGCCGCATGCGGGCCCAGCGGTACGGCGTGCCGAACCCGAGCCGGGCAGCGGCGGTGACGACCAGCCGGTCGCAGTCGAGGCTGAGGAAGACCACCCCGCGGCGGCCCTGCTCGTCGACGGAGTAGACCCGGACGTTGGTCTCCAGGAACGTGCCGAGCCACGGGACCGCTGGGCCGCGGCCGAGCCCGGCGTCGACCATGGTGAACGGCACGAGCCCGACATAGGTGCGCCCGTCGAGGGTGTCGGGTCGCACCCCGCGCGGCAGCAGCGGAGCGACCTGCTCGGGGTCGACGGCCCAGTGCACGAAGCCGACGTCGCGCCAGTCCTGCGACATCAGCGCCCGCCCGGGCAGCGGCGGCGGCCGGTCGTCAGGGCGGGGCATGCGGGAGGGCTGGGACGGCAGGGCGCTCACGCCGGGTCAGCCCTCCCCGCGGATCAGCCGGAGCCGCTCGGGCTGGGGGCGCTGGTGGCCGAGCTCGCCGCCGATCCGTCCGCCGTAGGGACGGCCGTGGTCGGCGTACTCCTCGCGCGCGAAGGCCAGGCAGTGCTCCCCGAGCTCCAGGCGCGTGCCGGTGCGCAGCAGGCCCTGCTGCACCCGGGCGCCGTGCACGCGGACCTCCCCGTCGACGGCCTCGGCCACGAACTCGTCGTCGTCGTCGTGCACGACCAGGCAGTGGTGGGCAGCCAGGCCGGGCAGCCGGATGTGGCAGTCCTCGGCGGAGCCGATGAGGAAGGTGTCGCCGCAGTCGCCGGCGAGGGAGTAGATCGTGCGCCGTGTGTCGGGGCCGGCGAGGTCGGGCACGACCACGAGCCGCGGGCTGCCGCCGCGGGCCGGGTCGTGGGTGCCGGTGACGTGCCGGGGCCGGGCGCCGAAGGTCGGCAGGAGCGGCGAGAGGGTCGGCGGCGGTGCCGAGAGCAGGCTGGGGAGGACCGGCTCGCGGCCCTGGGCGCGCGCCTGGGCGGCGGTCCAGAGGCCGCGGAGGCTGCCGACGCGCAGGTGGCGCGAGCGGGTCAGCCGGCGCTGCCACCAGGGGGCGCGCACGTCGCCGAGGCGCACCAGCGTGGAGCGCCCGTCGGTGACGCGGACCTCGAGCCGGCGGGCGGCGAGCTCGTCGGCGACGTACCGCACGGCCGCGGCGTCACCGGCGCCGGCGAAGGCGCCCGGGTCGTCGATGCGCAGGGTGAGCACCTGGCCGCTGCCGGTGAGGTGCCCGTCGATCCGCTGGCCGTCGGCATCCTCCACGCGGAAGCAGAGGTCGGCCTCGACCGAGGTCCTCACGACCGGTCCGTGGTGCCGCGGGTGGTGTTGTCGGAGGTGGAGACGGCGATGGTGCCGGAGAGCTTCCAGGTCGCGCGGGGCGAGGTCGGGCCGGTGTCGCGCGGGACCTCGATGACGACGTCGTCGAGGTGGTAGCGGATCTCGGCCTCGCGGCCGGTGAGGAAGTCCCACATCTTGCGGCCGAGCGCGGTCCAGTCGACGACGTCCTCGTCGGGGGTGCCGTCGATGGACTGCCGGTCGATGTGGATCTGGGGTGCCTGGGTCATGACTGCCTCCGGAGGTTGATATCTCAACAGTATGTTGAGATCAGTCACTCCACCATGAACCTGCTGTTGAGGTCCTGCCTCACATGCAGGGGTGAGGCCCCGGGGTCGGGCGGGGTACGCCGAGCGGGCAGCTCTTCCACGAAGCCCTGCCCGCTCGGCCACCCTCGTGACGATCAGCCCTCGAGCAGGGCCTCCATCTCGGCGATCTCGGCCTCCTGGGCCTCGATGATCTCCTCGGCGAGCGCGACGGCCTCGTCGTACTCGCCCTCGGCGACCTCGACCTCGGCCATCTCCACGGCGCCCTCGTGGTGCTCGATCATCATCGAGAGCCACATCTGCTCGAAGGCGGAGCCCTCGGCGGCCTCGAGGTCGGCCATGTCCTCGGCGCTCATCATCCCGGTCATGCCGTCCATCTCGCCCATGTCGTCCATGTCCCCGTGGTCCATGTCGCCGTGGTCCATGTCGGACATGTCGCCCGAGCCCATGCCGTTCATGTCCCCGAGGTCCGGGACCGGCTGGTCCCACTCCTCGAGCCAGCCGGTCATCAGCTCGATCTCGGGTCCCTGGGCGTCCTCGATGCGCTCCATCAGGTCGGCGGTCTCAGGGGAGATGTCGCGGCCGTCGGCCATGTCGACCATCACCAGCGCCTGGGCGTGGTGCGGGATCATCCCGGTCGCGAAGTCGACGTCGGCGGCGTTGAACTCGGCGTCGGCCGGGATGTCGGCACCGGTGTCGTCCTCGCCGCCGCAGGCGGTCAGCAGGAGGGGCGAGCCCAGGGCCAGGGCCAGGGCGGCGAAGCGGGTGCGTGCGTGCATGGTGGTTCCTTCCGTGCAGGTCTGTCGTGTGCGGGTGCTGGGTGCGTGGGGGCCGCGGCGTCCCGTGCGGGCGCGGCCGGCTCGTCGCTGATCAGCAGCGCAGGACCGACAGGGCGTGCAGGTCGGGTGGACGCAGGACGCGCCGCACCGCGTCCCACGGGAGCACGGGCGCGGGCAGGTCGAGCCGCAGGACCGAGGACCGCCGCCAGCCGAGGCCCAGGAGCAGCAGCCCCGCGACGGTCAGCAGCACCGTCAGGCACAGGGTCATGAGCACCTCGGCCACCTGCCGCGGCAGGGGGCCCGCGGTGTCGCCGGCGCACGAGCCCGGGCAGGGCGCGCCAGCAGCGTCGGCGTACGTCGCCTGGCCCGCGAGGCCGTGGGGACCGGCCGAGGTCTGCACGGCCGCGTCGTGCGAGGACCCGGCGTGCACGGCCGGGTCGTGCGCGGGCCCGGTGTGCGCGAGCCCGGCGTGCGCAGGCCCGGCGTGAGCGCTGTGCCCCCCGACGCCGTGCATCAGCAGCAGCCCGAGGAGGGCTGCGGCGACAGCGAGGGCGCGACGGCTCACGACTCCATTGAAGCGTGCGGGACAACCCGCGGCGAGGGACCTCCGACCCCCTCTCACCCGCGGGTCCGGGTCGTGCGACCGATGTTGCCGGGACCCGGTACGGCTCACCAGCCGGGGACCGGCTCCAGGGTCGCCCCACGGTCGGTGCTGCGCTGCAGCCCCTGCCCGTCGAGGACCCACACGGTGTCGTCGGGCCCGACCGTCATCGCCTGCAGCTCCTCGCCGGCCCGGCCGCCCGCGGCTTCCCAGGACCCCTCGCCGAGCCCGACCTGCAACGACCCGTCGGCGGCCACGCCCACGACCGTGCCGTCGGTGAAGAAGTCGACCAGCAGCAGCCGGGGTGCGTCCGGCACGGGCTCGAAGGTGCGGCCGCCGTCCTCGCTCGCCACCAGCACGCCCTGTCCGGTGGTGCCGAGGAAGCGCTCGGAGCGGGGGTCGGCGGCGAGGTCGAGGAAGCCGGCCGGCGCGTCGAAGTCCTCCCACTGCTCACCGTCCGGGCTCAGGCGCAGCTGGCCGGTGGCGGCGTCGTACCCCACGATCCCGTCCTCGTCGGCGGCCAGCGCGTGGAAGTCGGCCTCCCCGGACAGTGACACCGGCTCCCAGGTGCGACCGCCGTCCGTGGAGGAGACCAGTCCCACCGAGGAGGGGCCGTCCTCGCCACGGCCCGGGTGCCCGGAGCCGTAGAAGGTGCCGCCGGGGCCGACGGTGAAGCCCATGAAGTCGGCGTTGCTCTCGCTGACCCGTTCGACACCGGACTCCGTCCACACGCCGAAGCCCTCGTGGGTGGCGACGAAGACGCGGCCCGGGTCCTCGGGGTCGACCGCCAGGCCGTGCGTGTGCGTGACGTCGAGGGGCTCGCCCGGGCCGGCCTCAGGGGCCTCGGAGCAGGCACCGAGCACCAGGAGCGGCCCCAGGAGGGGGACGACCCGGAGGGCGCGGCGCGCGGGCCGGGCGGCGCTCACCGCTCGCGGGCGCCGTACAGCAGGTCGGCGTAGTCGGGGTGCTTGTCGATCCAGCCCTTGATGAACGGGCAGGTGGCGATGACCTTGCGCGGGCCCAGGGGCTCCTCGCCGGCCCGCACCGCGTCGAGCGCGCCGCGGGCCAGGGCGGAGCCGACACCCCTGCCCTCGAACGCGGGGTCGACCTCGGTGTGGGTGAAGACGATCAGCCCCTCGGCCAGCTGGTACTCCGCGAAGCCGGCCAGCCCTCCGTCGAGATGGGCCTCGAACCGGCTCTGGTCGGGTGCGTGCGAGACGGCGACGTCGCTCATGCCGCCACGGTACCCAGCCCGGCGTGCCTCGAGGCGTGCCCTGGACGGCCGGGCGTCGTTGACCCGGCATGCGTCGTACGCCGCTCGCCACCGCCCTGCTCTCCCTGGCCGCCGTCCCCCTGCTCCTCCCCGCGCTCACCCACGCGCCGGCGCAGGCGGCCGAGCGCGAGGACGCGACCTGGACCGAGGTGTACTTCCAGACCCCCGACGGCACCACGCTGCACGCCGACGTCCTGCGCCCCGCGGGGCTCGCCGACGACGTGGAGACCCCGGTCGTCCTCACCGTCAGCCCCTACACCAGCCACTCCGGGGGCGTCTCGGCCCCCGACCCGATGGGCGAGCCCCCGAGCGAGCGGTTCTACGACTTCCTCGACCTCACCGGCGCGCTGGACGAGGGCTACACCTACGTGATGGTCGACCTGCCCGGCACCGGGGGCAGCGGCGGCTGCAACGACTGGGGCGGGCCGGCCGAGCAGGGTGCGGTCGAGGCGGCCGTGGAGTGGGCCGCGGACCAGCCGTGGTCGACCGGCAAGGTCGCGCTCATCGGCAAGTCCTACGACGCCTGGACCGGGCTGATGGGTGTCTCGCGGCGCCCCGACGGACTCGAGGCCGTGATCGCGATGGAGCCGGTCTTCTCGGGCTACTCCTACCTCTACAACCGCGGCGTGCGCTTCGCGAACTCCGTCGGCACCCCGGTGGTCTTCCAGGCCAACGACCTGTTCCCCGGCTCGCTGGCCGATTCCCCGGAGTACCAGCTGACCGGTGCGCCCCTCACCCCGTGCCACGCGCTCAACATCGGCCAGCAGCAGGACGACGTGGAGGGCTCGGCGTTCTGGGTCGAGCGCGACCTCGTGCCGACCTCCCGCGGGTCGCGGCTGCCGGTGCTGCTGACCCAGGGCTTCCTGGAGACCAACACCAAGCCCGACCGCGCCTTCGACTACTGGTCCGGGCTGCGCGGGCGGCACAACATCGGTTGGTTCGGGCAGTTCGACCACGTCCGCGGGTGGGAGACCGACGCCGAGGGGCGCCCGCAGGTCGGACGCGACCCGATGGTCTTCGCCCGGCAGGTCGAGGCCTTCCTCGACAAGCACCTGCTCGGTGAGCGCGGCCGGTCCGTGCGGGCGGCCCGGCCCGGCGTCCAGGTCCAGGACAACCTCGGCCGCTGGCGCCGCGAGGCGGTCTGGCCGCCCAGCGACGTCCGCTCCCTGCGCACGGTGCTGAACACCGGCTCGTACGCCGACGACGGGGCCAACACCGCCACCGGACCCGACGCGGGTCAGGGTGTCTGGTCGGTCTCCGCGCCGCTGCGCCGCCCGGCCTGGATCGCCGGCGAGCCGCGGCTGGACGTCAGCGTCACCACGACCCTGCCCCGGGCGAACCTCGTCGCGCTCGTCTACGACATCGCCCCCGACGGCACCGCCACGGTGATCAGCCGGGGCACCCAGCTCGTGCGGGACGCCGGCTCTACGTCGTACTCCCTGCCGCTCTACGGCCAGGACTGGCGCCTGGCCCGCGGCCATCGGATCGGGGTGCTGCTCAGCGGCGCCGACGCCGGGTGGTGGGTGCACACCCCCACCGGCAGCGACGTGGTCGTCGACGAGGCGGCGATCCGCCTGCCGTTCCTCACCCGCGAGCGCAGCCGCTTCCTGGCGGGCGGCTCGACCCCGCGGCTCGAGGAGCACCTGGCCGACACCGCCACGGTCCCGGCCGAGGTGCTGGACGAGCCGGTCCGGTTCCGGGTGGCGCGGCTGCGCTGACGCTCTCGCCGGGCTGCGCTCAGCAGACCCGGTCCAGCACGTGGTGCCGCCCGATCGGCAGCACGATCGGCTTGCCCGAGACCGGGTCCTCGACCACCTGGGACTCCATGCCGAAGACGTCACGCACGACGTCTGCGGTCAGCACCTCGGCCGGGATGCCGTTCGCGTGGACGCGGCCGGCGCGCACGGCGACCAGGTGGTCGGCGTACCTCGCGGCGAGGTTGAGGTCGTGCAGGACCATGACGATGGTCGTCCCGCGTTGCCGGTTGAGGTCGGTCAGCAGGTCCAGCACGTCGATCTGGTGGCTCACGTCGAGGAACGTCGTGGGCTCGTCGAGCAGCAGCAGGTCGGTCTGCTGGGCCAGCGCCATCGCGATCCAGACCCGCTGGCGCTGCCCGCCGGAGAGCTCGTCGACGCAGCGGTCGGCGAGCGCCGCGGTGTCGGTGAGGCGGAGCGCCTCGGCGACCGCCTCCTCGTCCGCCGCCGTCCACCGCGCGAGCACGCCCTGGTGCGGGTGGCGGCCACGCGCAACCAGGTCGGCCACCACGATCCCCTCCGGCGCGATAGGGGACTGCGGCAGCAGGCCCAGGGTGCGTGCCACCTGCTTGGTGGGCAGCGCGTGGAGGTCCCTGCCGTCGAGCACGACGTGGCCCGCGCGCGGCTTCAGCAGCCGGGCCATCGCGCGCAGCAGGGTCGACTTGCCGCAGGCGTTGGCGCCGACGATGCAGGTGATCCGGCCCGGCGCCACGTCGAGGTCGACGTCCTGGACGACGGTGCGCTCGCCGTACCCGAGAGTGACACCCTCGACCCTCAACCGGTGGCGTGGGGCGGTGGCGGTGGGGGAGTCGGTCACAGCGAGCCTCCGGCGCGGTGGGTGCGGACGAGCAGGTAGACGAGGTACGGCGCTCCGAGCACGCCCGTGACGACCCCGACCGGGTAGCGGGCGTCGAAGGCGAACTGCCCGGCCAGGTCGGCGGCGAGCACGAGGATCGCGCCGACCAGGGCAGCCGGGACCATGAGCGAGCCGCCCGGCCCGACCACGCGTGCGGCGATCGGCCCGGCGAGGAACGCCACGAACGCGATCGGCCCTGAGGCGGCCGTGGCGAAGGCGATGAGCACGACCGCGGTCACGATGCAGAGCAGCCGGGTGCGCTCGACGCGGACGCCGAGCGCGGCGGCGGAGTCGTCCCCGTGCTGGAGCAGCTCGAGGTTCCTGGCCTGGCGCAGCAGGAGGGGCGCGACCACCACGAGGGCCAGCGCGAGCGGGCGGACCTGCTCCCAGGTGGCGTTGTTGAGCGAGCCGGTCAGCCAGCGCATCGCGACCTGGAGGTCCCACTGGGCGGCGCGCACGATGACGTAGGCGACGACGCTGTCGAGCATCGCGGCGATGCCGATGCCGATCAGCACCAGCCGCGTCCCGACGACCCCGTCCTTGAAGGCCAGCAGGTAGATCAGCAGCGCGGTCGCGAGGGCGGCGGTGATGGCCACGACCGATGTCATCGTCTCGGACAGCTCGAGCAGGACGAGGCCGACGACGGCTGCGGCGCTCGCGCCAGAGCTGATGCCGATGACGTCGGGTGCGGCGAGGGGGTTGCGCAGCATCGTCTGGAAGGTGACGCCGCCCAGGCCGAAGGCGATCCCGACCAGCAGCGCCATGGTGGCGCGCGGAAGCCGCAGGACACCGACGGTGAAGGAGGCGCCGGGCACCGTCTCCCCGCGCACCACCGCCCACACCTCGGTCGGGCTGTAGAAGGTGTTGCCGACCATCAGGCTGGTGCAGAACAGGGCGACCACGAGCAGCGCGAGCACCGCCACCACGGTCCCGCGGCGGCGACGTCGCGCGCGACGGCCACGCGTGACGTCGGCGGCCGTGAGCCCGGTGGGGTCGAGCAGGGAGGTCACAACGCACGCACCTTCTGTCGTCGCACGATCCAGATGAAGACGGGGGCGCCGAGCAGCGCGGTCACGATGCCGACGTCGAGCTCGGCCGGCCGCGCCACCAGTCGCCCCACGACGTCGGCGGCGGTGAGCAGCGTGGCCCCGGCGACGGCGGAGAACGGCAGCAGCCACCGGTGGTCGGTGCCGACGAGCAGCCGGCACAGGTGCGGCACCGCCAGGCCGACGAACCCGATCGGGCCGGCCACGGCGGTGGCGGCGCCGGCCAGGGTGATCGCCCCGACGGCGGCCAGGAGCCGGGTGCGGCCGACCTTCTGGCCCAGTCCTCGGGCCAGTTCGTCGCCGAGCGCCAGGGAGTCCAACCCCCGTGCCGCGGCGAAGGACACCAGGGCGCCGACGACCAGGAACGGCAGCACCTGCAGGGTCCTGGCGGTCTCTGCACCCCCGACGCCGCCGATCTGCCAGAACCGGAAGGAGTCCATGACGTCGATGCGGGGCAGCAGGATCGCGCTGATGAGCGAGGTGGACGCAGCCGACGTGGCCGCGCCGGCCAGCGCCAGCTTGAGGGGCGTCGCGCCGCCCCGGCCGAGCGAGCCGACGGCGTACACGAAGGTGGCGGCGCAGGCCGCCCCCGCGATCGCGACCCAGGTGTAGGAGGTGGGGTCGGAGAGGCCGAGGAAGGCGATGCCCGAGACCACGAAGAGCGCTGCCCCGGTGGTGACGCCCAGGATGCCGGGGTCGGCCAGGGGGTTGCGGGTCACGCCCTGCATCACGGCGCCCGACACCCCCAGGGCCGCGCCGACGAGCATGGCCAGCACCGTGCGAGGCACCCGCTGGGCGACGGCGGCCTCGGCGATGGTCGCGGTGTTGCCGGTGACGCCCGACCAGATGTCCTGGAGCCCCACGGCGCGCACCCCGAAGGCGACCGAGGCCGCGCCGGAGAGCGCGAGCAGGGCCAGGCCGAGGAGCACCCACAGGGCGCGCGCCGGCACCGGCCGCCGCAGGGAGGCGGCGGCCGGTGCCGACGGGTCGCTGTCGAGGAGCGTCACGACGGGCGGCTCAGCCCTCGAGGGGCGCGGCGAGCAGGTCGAGGTAGTCGTCGAGGTTGAACGTGATCGACAGCGGGGTCGGGTTCGCGGCGGCGGCCAGCGGGGTCGCGTCGGGCAGGACGGCGATCGCACCGTCGCGCACGGCGGGGATCTTCGAGAGCAGCGGGTCCGAGCGCACCTCGTCGACGAAGGCCTCGTCGCCGTACGTCACGAGCAGGTCGACGTCGTCGAACGCGTCCGCCTGCTCGGCGCTCACCGTCGTGTAGAACTCGTCGGTCCCCTCGGAGGCCTCGGCGACCAGGTCGGGGGTGTCCATGCCGTAGGCGGTGAGGAAGGCGGGACGGGTGTCGAGGCTGGTGTAGAAACCGACCTGGCTCAGGTCGGTGGGGTCGAGGTAGCTGAAGACGACCTTCTTGTCCGCCAGCACCTCGTGCTCGGCGAAGGCCTCGGTCACCGTGGAGTCGAGCTCCTGGACCAGGGCCTCGCCCTCCTCGGCCAGGCCGATGGCCTGGGAGTTCATCCGGATCATGTCCTGGTAGGAGGTGCCCCAGGCGTTCTCGGGGAAGGCGACGACCGGCGCGATCTGCGACAGCGTGTCGTACTCCTCCTGCGTGAGGCCGGAGTACGACGCCAGGATCACGTCCGGCGCGGTGTCGGCCACCGCCTCGAAGTCGATCCCCTCGGTCTCGTCGAACAGGACCGGGGTCTCGGCCCCCAGCTCCTCGAGCTCGGCCTCGACCCAGGGGAGCACGCCGTCGCCGTCGTCGTCGCCCCACGTGGCCTTGCTCATCCCGACCGGGACCACGCCGAGCGCGAGGGGGACCTCGTGGTTCATCCAGGCAACCGAGGCGACCCGTTCGGGGCGCTCCTCGATGACGGTCTCGCCGTAGGCGTGTTCGATCGTGACGGGGAAGGCGTCGGTCCCGTCAACCTCGCTCCCGGCAGCGGGACTGCCGGCGGGATCCACGGCTGACGAGCCGTCGTCGGTGCCGCAGGCGGCGAGCAACAGGGACACGACGCCGGCGGCGGCGAGCGGTCGCAGGGCGTGGGTGGGGCGCATGGGGTTCTCCTCGGCAGGCTCAGAATAGGTAAGGCAAACCTAAATGAGGGTGCCCTTAGTCCGGCAAGCGGGGTCCGGATCGCGGTCTGGACCGGCCGGCGGGTCTCGTTGAGACCCGCACCCCCGGGGGTGTCTACTGAGAGATGGCCGGTTCCATGGGGGTGGACGCCTGGCCAGCACTGCAACACCAGGGGAGGGTCCGGATGGACCTCGTCGACGTTCCTGCCAGCACTCAGCAGCTCGACCAGCACGAGCACCTCGACGTGCCGCACCGCCTCATCGGCGCCCGGCGGCCGCTCGAGCCGGGCCAGGTCGTGGTCCTGCGCGACCTCGACGGTCACCACCGGTGGGCCGCGGTCGACGGACTGCGCTTCACCGACACCGAGACGATCTACGAGATCCAGCTCGGGCACCCGATGCCGGTCGAGCGCGCGGTCGAGGTCGGTGCGTACGACGACCGCCCGCGCACCCGCCCGTTCCTGCGCGGCAGCGACGTCGCCCGCATGCTCGAGGGGCTGCGCGAGCAGCAGGAGCGTGCGCGTGCCGACGTACTGCGCCGGCGCGCCCACCTGCGCCCGGCCTGAGCCTCGATCCGTAAGTTCTTGGCTGGCCCGGGAGGGTCGGGTGTGGCTGAGCCTTGATCGCCTTGCTGGTGGCTCCGGTGGATTGGCCGCCCGGCTTCTCCTGGGGCGCCTTGGCTGCTGATTGAGATGCGC